>JBEIHA010000072.1:0-11582 GCA_040381635.1 Pseudobdellovibrionaceae bacterium | reverse complement strand
TCCTGTTGTCGGCAGCGTGTGCATGGATTACACCTTGCTGGATCTTACGGACGTTGGCGCGGAATTGAAGGCGGGGGAGCCGATCGTGGTATTAGGTCGTCAAGCAAACGAAGAAATCAGTGCCGCGGACATCGCCGAGTGGGCTGGCACCATCGCTTACGAAGTGGTCACCAATATTTCGGCGCGCATCCCGCGCGAGGCCGTATGATCCGCGCGTGGACAGACAATCGCGAACGCATCAACGATGCCATTGACGAACAATTCAAGCGCGTCTTTAAAGCCATGCACAAATTTATCACCTCTTGTGGTGCCACCTGCATTTTCTTCGCACAAAGTTTGCGACTTGTTTTTAAGGGCCCGTTTCGTTGGGATGAAATCATTCGCCACATGGAATTCATCGGCAATCGATCTGTTTTGATTATTGCTATGACTTCGGTTTTCACCGGCATGGCCTTGTCCTACCAGATTTTCTTAGGCTTCGTGAAAGTGAATGCGACCAACCTTGTCGGACCCACCGTGGGCATGGGTATTTTGCGCGAACTAGGGCCGGTGTTGACCGGGCTGATGGTGGCGGCACGCGCCGGCGGGGCAATGGCCGCACGCCTAGGCACGATGCGCGTCAGCGAGCAGATCGACGCGCTCGAGGTCATGGGCATCGATTCCAAACAGTATTTGGTAGCACCAAGAATCTTGGCTGCTGTGATCACCGTGCCGATGCTGTGTGCGATTTTTGATTTTATGGCGATGATGGGCGCTCACTTCATGAGCATCACCGTGCTTGGCATGGACGAAGCCATTTTCTGGGACAAGATCGCTTTGTGGCTAAATCCTGGGGACGTCTATCAAGGGCTATTTAAGGCTGCGGTCTTCGGCGTTTGTTTCGCGACGATCTGTTCGAACCGCGGATTCAATGCCAGTGGCGGTGCCAAAGGCGTGGGTGAAGCCACCAACCAGGGCGTGGTCAATTCCATGGTGTTGATCATTATCTTGAATTTCTTCCTGACTAATTTTATTCGCTTCTTCTACGTCGCAATGGGGTGGCGGTGAGCGAAGCTATCTCCGAACAAAAAGCATCTGTGATCGCGGCGATTCAAATTAAAGATTTGCGCAAGTCCTTCGACGGCGGCAAAGACTTTGTTTTGAACGGAGTGAATCTTGAAATCCCAAAGGGACTAGTGACCTGTATCATTGGATTTTCGGGAACGGGCAAAAGCGTTTTGCTTAAGCATATTTTGGGACTAATCAAGCCTACCTCGGGAACGATCGAAATCTTAGGCAAAGATATATCGGGTATGGATATGGACCAGCTGATCAAGATGCGCACCCGACTCGGAGTTTTGTTTCAGTACGCTGCGCTTTTTGACGATATGTCCGTGATGGACAATGTGACGTTCCCTATAAAGGAACACAAGAAAGAAATGAAGCTCACTGAGATGGAAGCGATCGCAAAAAAAAAGCTCGCTCAGGTCGGTCTCGACGAGAAACACTTCCACAAGCTGCCCTCGGAACTTTCCGGTGGGATGCGAAAACGTGTCGGTTTGGCGCGCGCGCTGGCCTTAGATCCCGAAATTATCCTTTACGACGAGCCCACCACTGGACTGGACCCCATTTTAGCGGAAGTGGTCGACGATCTGATTTTAGAAACTCACAAGGCCCATGCGGGTTCCACGTCGGTCGTGATCAGCCACGACCTTTTCGCGGCTTTTCGAATCTCGGACTATATAGTTATGCTGGATAAGGGCGGCGTGTTATTGGCGGGCAAGCCCGACGACTTTTTAAAGTCGGACAACGCTCTGATTAAGAAGTTCCTGTCCAAAGGCTTGAAGCAAGGGTAGAGGTTCTAGAATCAAGAATGGCATCGTGGATTGGTTCTCCAGAATTTAAAGTAGGTTTCTTCGTCGTGCTGGTCAGTACGCTCGTCGGCGGCATGGCCATGAAATTGGCCGAGGGCCCGGGTTTGTTCGCGGGCACCAACACCTACTACTTTCGCGCCGACTCCGCAGGCGGTTTGATTCCGAATTCCGCGGTAAAGATGGCCGGTATCAAAATCGGCATCATCGATAAAATTTTATTAGAAAACGGCCGCGCTCGTATCGTGATCGCTTTAGAGGGCGACACGAAACTCACCGAAAGCACGACGGTTACTTTAAAGGCGGACGGCATCCTTGGCGACAAGCACGTTGAAATTATCCCCGGTAAACTGGAAGACGTGCAGTTGCCCTCGGGATCCGAGATCAAGCTTGCCGCCGGCAAGGGCGGAATGGACGACGTCATGGCGGATGTCTCACGCGTGGCTAAATCCATGAACGAGCTGCTGGACATGTTGAACAAGGCGGCGCAAAACGCCGACGATTCCACGGCCATTGGCCGCATCATGGGCAACATCGAAGATCTGACGGTCGACCTAAGTGAAATCACCGATGAAAACAAAGGCAAGCTTGCCGAAATCTTAGATCGTGTTCGCAATCTCTCGAAGAACGTCGATACTTACATCAACGAAGAAACCTTAAGTCGTGTGGATCGATCATTAAAGAATATCGAAGACATAACTGCAAAATTGAACAAAGGCGAAGGAACCCTGGGCCGCCTGATCAACGACGAGCAAACGGTGGAGGAGTTGAACTCGGCGATCTCCTCGGTGAATAAGTTCTTGGGCGGTGCTGACAAGCTTGAAACTTCGGTGGATTTTCACAGCGAATTTTTGTCCGCGTCATCGACCTCAAAGTCGTTTATTGGGCTAAAACTCCAGCCGGGTCTTGATCGCTATTACGAAATCCAAGCCATCGACGACCCCGAGGGCACGAAGCGTTCCACGCTTTCTAAAACATCCACGAATGGCGGGCCCGAGCAGACCTTTGAAGAAACGACCACTTACCGTAACAAGCTGAAGATCACAGCGATCTTCGCCAAGAACTTTTGGGACCTGACCATAAAGGGCGGGATCATTGAAAACGCGGGCGGTATGGGGGTCGATTACTACTTTATGAATCGCCAATTGCGCTTCTCTGCCGAATTCTTCAATTTTGAAGAGATGCAGATCCGTGCCTTTGTTCGCTACAACTTCTTTAAAGGTGCTTACGTGATCGCCGGCGGCGATAATATACTCGGCAACGACGACGAAGAGGCCTCGCCCTTTATCGGTGCAGGCTTGTTTATAACGAACGACGACCTAAAGCTGCTGGCTTCGAAGTTCTCTTTCTGAAGACTAATTCTGGCTTGATTCTTAAAGTCATGCTATCTGCCCCGCATGTCTCAACACAACATTCGTTTCAAAAATGTACTCGTTAGCGTATCCGACAAAACCGGCCTCATTGATTTCTTGAAGCCACTCTATGGCGAAGGCGCGCGCATCGTCTCGACCGGGGGCACGGCCAAAGTTCTGCGCGACGCAGGTCTCAAGGTGACCGACGTCAGCGAACAAACCAGATTTCCAGAGTGCATGGACGGGCGTGTGAAGACCCTTCACCCACGCGTGCACATGGCCTTATTGGCACGACCCGGCCACGCAGAGGATGAACAGCTTCTTAAGGCTGAAGAAATTGAGCCTTTCGATTTGGTGATCGTTAATCTTTATCCCTTCGAACAAGCACTCGCGACTAGGGCGGGCCAAGCGGAATTGATCGAGAATATCGACATCGGTGGTCCTTCCATGATTCGCGCGGCCGCAAAAAATTTTGAGCAAGTGACCGTGGTCGTGGATCCCGCGGATTACAAAGATTTGGCGACGGGTCCAATTCTCACTCGGGAGCAAAAGTTACGGCTCGCGGCTAAAGCGTTTGCGCATTGTGGTTCTTATGACGCGATGATTTCACAGACTTTAGGCTTCGGTGAAGCGTTTCCAAATTTTGGATTGGGCGGAACTAAGCGACAAGAGCTCCGTTACGGCGAGAATCCGCATCAAAAAGCATTCTGGTACAAACGTCGCGGGGCCATGGGTGGCTGGCAAGACGCAAAAATCATCCAGGGCAAAGAATTGTCTTATAACAATTTGTTGGATTTGGAGTCCGCGCTGGGTTTGCTGCGTGAATTCGATCATCCGTCCGCGGTGGCTGTGAAACATAACAATCCCTGCGGAGCCGCCAGCGCCGACAACCTCCTTGAAGCGGTTTCCAAATGTTTAGAAAGCGATCCGGTCAGCGTCTTCGGTGGTATCGTCGCGCTCAATCAAGAAGTTACCCTGAAGGCGGCCGAAGCCCTCAATAAGATATTTCTGGAATGCATCGTGGCCCCCCGATTCTCAAAAGAAGCGCTCGAGGTTTTTTCTAAAAAGAAGAACTTGCGCCTTTTGGAATGGAACGAACTTGGGATCCGCGATGACTTTTGGAAGGTGACGACCATTCAAGGCGGCTTTCTCATTCAAGAACCCGACCGCATTCACCTTTGGAATCCGGATTGGAAGATCATAGGTGAAGCTCCAAGTCCCACGGTTCGTGCGGATCTTAGCTTCGCATGGGCGGCGGTCGCTCACCTGAAAAGCAACGCGATCGCGATCGCTGCGGGTCAACAGACCCTTGGCATGGGCATGGGCCAGGTGAATCGTGTCGATTCGGTGGAACTCGCCATTCAGCGGATGTCGAAGTTTCACGGTGGCAAGAAGAACTCGACTCCGGTCCTGGCAAGTGATGCTTTCTTCCCATTCGCCGATTCGGTTGAACTGATTCATAAGGCTGGAATTCGCTGGGTCATCCAACCCGGTGGATCGATGCGTGATGAAGAAGTCGTCGCTAAGGCGAAAGAGGTCGGCATGAATATGGTGCTCACCGGGCAGCGGCATTTTCGCCACTAGACCGGCTCTACAAACCTGTTAAAAAGATGACAGTTTTCAGCACTTAGGCCACGATTAAAGGATGAGCGTTCGAGACCAATCAACCTGGCTGGTAAAAAGCAGCGGTCGCATCTTGGGGCCTTACCCAAGCGCGAAGATCGCCGACTTAATTCGCAGCCGGGAAATCTCGGTGCTGGATGAAATTTCGCCGCCCAACCGGCGTTGGCAAACCATCCAGTATCACGAACAATTCCGAGAAGTGGTTGATTCCCTGCGCAAAGCTTCCTTGAGCGAGCGCACCGAAGCCAACTGGACGCCCTCGAACACGACGGGCATCACCCAAACTCTGACGGATCTCTCGGATAGCGATTTGACCGACGAAATGCATGACGATGGTTTTTTAAGTTCTAAGACCAACAAAGAAATCGTTATTCACAATGTTCAAGAACATGACCGAATTCAACAGCCGGTCTCGGCCAATAGTCGCTTCCAAACCACTCAGGGACAAAACACCGCGATTCAGCGGCAGGTAGAGAAAACGACTCGCGGCCTTTGGATTATCACTTCGCTTATTCTGCTCGCGGTGGCGGCGTTTATCGCGCACAAAAGATTTAGCGGTCCGACGGGCACTTATGAAGTTCGGCCAACGGTCGCGGGCTTGAAGCAGAATGTGATCGCTTTGGTCCAGGTCGGGCATTATGCGGAGGCCCTGAAAGAAATGAAGTCGTTTTTTTCGGACCCCATGCAGTCTGGGGATCTCGCTATTTACTACGGATCATTGTTGATCCAAGTCGAAGGCCAAACTGTTTTAGGTCGGCGTTTACTGAATCAAGTGTTGAATTCCCGTCGGCCAGAAACCAAACAGGCCTACACTGGACTGGGTGTGGCCGATCTAGTTGATGGTCAGCTAGATTCCGCGCAAGAAAATTTTCAGAAGGCGTTAAGTTACGATAGCGCTTACGTGCCGGCGCTGGTGAACATGTCCTCGGTCTTTTTACAAAAAGGGGATTACGGGCGTGCGAAACAAATTGCCAGTAAGGCATTGCAGGCTTCACCGCTCCAGGGCGAGGCCCTGCTAAGTATTGCCGAAGCCCAACTTCACTTATTCAGAGTGAACAATAACTCACGCGACCTCGAGGCTGTTAATCGCACGTTGAAAGACTTTGCGGCGAAGAGCTGGGATTACAAAGCCGAACTTAGCTTCTATGCGCTTTATTTTGATTTCTTGCGCAACGAAAAAAACATCGAAGATAAAATGCGAGTCCATCTTGACGGCGATCCGCAGTTGACGACCGATCACCGGCATAACGTTTTTATTTATCGAGGACGCACACAATGGAAAGTATTGTCGCCCCTTTGTGAGCAAATGGCCGACCGGATAGGGGAGAGCCCTCGGGTGGCCACCTTTCTCGCTTCCTGCTACGCCCGTGAAGGGCGATGGGATAATGCCCGCCGCAGTATCGAAAAGGCTGTCAACCAGGCGCCGCGCGATCCACTGGTACAGGCGTGGTCGTCTTACATTTCAAAAGAAGGCGGCGACCCCGAGCAAGCCAGCGTGATTCTTGGCCGCGCGACCGAATACAATCGGCGCGGCGAATATGTTTTGCCGGCGGTCTTGCAAGCGCGTTTCTGCCAAAGCAATGGGGATGTTGATTGCGCGCGCGAGTCATGGTCCAAGATCTACGAGCGCGATTTGGATTATCTGCCCGCACTCGCCGGCATTGCTTGGACCCTTGGTCAAAAAAAATCCTTTGTTGAAGCCTTGAAGCTGATCGATAAGGGCTTACGCATATCTCCCGATTACATCCAGTTGCTAGTGCTTCGCCAGAGAGCCGAGCGCGAGGGATGGTATGCAACGAACTGAGCGTCTGTTCGCGGTTCTGCTAATGGCAGCGTTCATCACGGGCGCGGGCCTTGCGAAGGCTTCGACGGAAGAACCGGGCTCCGAGCTCGAGCAACGATCAGCTAAGCAAAGTAGCCGCGACGTAAAGATCCCGCGCCCTTTGGTAGCAAAGCTTGAAAGTGAATACCGTAATTTCCTGACCAAAAGCCAACTGCCGATGCCGGACAGTCTGAGGCGCAAATTGATCGATGTGTCGGTGGAATTGCGCCAGAAGAGAGCCGCCGCACTGAACGAAGAAGTCCGCATAAATACTCCGATGGGCGGGGGAGTGATTGATCTTGCGGATTTTGTGACCCCGCTGCGTGGCGCTTTTCAAATGCACATCAAGCCTCGAGTCGACCAAGGCGACAGTGTTTCTGACTTGCGCGTTTTCTTTATCAGCCAAGCGAAAGAGCGGTCCGTCGATGGCGAGAACGTCGGCGCGGGCTGCGGCAAGATGATGGAATTGACAGCATTCTTTAGAAAAAAAATGAACGGTCCGGGTTTTGAGTTGTACACCGCCGGACAGCGCTACGTTTCCGTCATCGGCGGAGTTTTTGTGTTGGTCGGTTTCGCTAAGGATGCGCTCCAAGTGGGCAGCGTCAGCTTTATGGATTCGCGTTATCCCGAACTACTGTGTGAGTGAATTTTATGAAAAAGTTTATCCGCGATTTGAAAGAAAAAGAACATCTGCAATCGGTTTTCCTCGTGACCGAAAAAAATACCGGCGTGGACCGCAACGGTAAGGCGTTCATGAGTCTCGCTATCGCCGACGCGAGTGGGCAGGTCAACGGGCGGATGTTTGAAAAGGTGGACGCCGCGGCCGGTGGTTTTGAATCGGGGGACGTGGTTTGGATTAAAGGCTTCGTTCAGCTGTTTCAAAATCGCAAGCAGCTGATCGTGAACGAAATCCGCAAAGCCAGCGAGACTGAATACATAATGACCGACATTATTGCGGACCTCGGCGGTGATCCACGAGCACATTTAGAAAGCCTCATTCAAGTTTCTGAATCACTAGCTAATCCCTTTATTCGTCAGCTTCTGCTGGCGACTTTGAACGACGACAATCTTCGGCCTCTGCTTTTGCGTACACCAGCCGCTAAAACAATCCATCATGCTTACCGCGGCGGTCTGATCGAGCACATTCATTCCATCGTGCAAGTTATGGAATCTTTGGCCAAGCACTATTCATTTCTAGATCGGTCGCTTTTGATTTTCGGGGCCATTTACCATGACCTCGGAAAAGTCTACGAGTTGGATATCTCCGAAGGCATCCACTACACGCAGTCGGGTCGATTAGTCGGACATATGGTCTTGGCGTGCGAGATGATCGAGAAAAAAGCGGACGCAATTCAGGATTTTCCCGTGGATCTGCGCGACGTTTTGAAGCACATCGTCTTGTCCCATCACGGGAAGCTTGAGTACGGATCCCCCAAGCTGCCGATGATCGCCGAAGCGATTGTCGTGGCGATGATCGACGATCTGGACAGTCGTATGAATACTTTGTTTCGCTTTTTAAAAACCGAAGTTGAAAACGTACCGGCGACTGAAAAATGGAGCCATTACCATCCTGGTTTTGAACGTTATTTTTATTTGGATTTTTTCCGCAACGGCAAAGGCCCCAAGGATTAGGGGGACTCTGATGAAATACGCGCGCCTGCGTCCACCGAAAAATCCAACAAAAACTAGTCTTTGAAATTTGTCGGGCAGATCAGGACAATAGGCTCTGCTTCACCGAAGGGACCCATCATGGGGAGCTCCTTTGCTTTGGAGCGGATGATTCTCTCGTTCGCTTGAGTCAAGTTAAGGCCGACCACGCACAGGCGGGTGGGCACCTTTACGGTCAGTTCTTCCATTAATTTTTCGCAGCGATACGGAGTTTCCATAAGGATGACGGGACGGGCTTCGTGGACGACGTAGCCCCAGGCTTGCTCGCGCAGTTCGTTTTTGGCGGGAAGAAAACCCTGGAACAGGAATTGATCGATCCGAACACCGCAAACGCTAAGCAAGGCCATCAGGCTGGACGCGCCCGGCACCGCGTGCACTTTTATGCCGGACTGATGACAGGCCTTGGTCAGTAGCGATCCCGGATCGCAAAAGCCCGGCGTGCCGCAATCGCTGACCAGCGCGACTTTCTTTGATCGACACTCGTTGGCTAAGAAAACCACGTCGGCGGGTTTCGAATGCTCGTTCAATTGGTCCATGGCTTTGGCCTGAACACCGGCGGCTTTCAAGATTTGGCGAAGCGCCTTTAACTCTTCGCCGATGATCAAGTCGGCGGATTTCAAGATATCCAGGGCGTGCTGGGAGATATCTTGCGGATTTCCAATAGGGGTTGCGACGACATAAAGAGCCATGTATTGTCGGTAACATACTCTTGCAAGCGGGTGAAGCATGCCGAAGTGGAAAGTTCTAAAATCCACCGAATTGTTTGATTCCGGCCTCTTTCGTTTGCGCTCAGACCAATGCGAATTGCCCGATAAACGCATTATGCCCAAATACTTCGTCTTAGACTTCCCTGATTGGGTCAATGTGGTGGCCGTTACTAAAGACAAACAAATGGTTCTGGTCGAACAGTACCGTCACGCCGCCGGCGAAGTTTTCTTAGAAGTCCCGGGCGGTTCCTTAGATTCGCGTACCGAAGACCCGCGCCTGGCGGGCGCGCGTGAATTGCTCGAAGAAACAGGATACAAGGCCGGTGAAATCATCGATTGCGGATCGCACTACCCCAATCCCGCTTTGCAATCGAATCGCATGCATTCTTATTTGGCCTTGGACTGCGAAAAAGTTGCTGAGCCTGATCTTGATCCCTTTGAAGACTTGAAAGTTCGCCTGATGCCCGTCGCGGAAGCCTTTCGTCGTTGGGAATCCGGGGAATTCACGCATTCCATTATTTCGGCCTCTTTCGGACGGACGCTGAAGCACTTGCGCGAGCGGGGGATTCTGTAGTGGCGGCAATTACGGGGGTTGATCACGCGCAGATTACTGTTCCCGCTGATGCTGACCAAGTCGCACGAGAATTTTATTTGGAATTCCTGGGTCTTAGGGAAATCGAAAAGCCCGAAAACTTAAAGGCACGTGGTGGATTCTGGATGGACGCCAGAAACCTTATGGTTCACGTGGGCGTGCAAGATGGGATTGACCGCAAGGGCAGTAAGAATCACATCGCTTACCGGGTCGACAATTTGGAGGCCTGGCGCGCGAAGCTGGCCGCTAGGGAAATCGAAATTCTTGAAGGTCTACCTATTCCTGGCGTTGAGCGCTTTGAATTTCGCGACCCGTTTGGCAATCGCCTGGAGTTTTTGCAGCCAATCGATTCGCCACAAAGATAACTATAGAACCACTATTATTTAGACTCGCTGTCTCCTGTCTAGACAGGGATCAGTGCGTCAAAATAAATTGCGCTCACATCCGACCAAAATCACCAAACGTAGCGAAGCACAAAATTCCCGAACAAATTGAATGTTGTCCCCGCAATGGAAAAGGTGCTGATCGTTGGTCCGCCTAGAGAACGCGCTTCTGTCGAAGTTCCCGTGTCCGAGGTCGGCGTTTGATCTACGCCATTCACTCTTTGGAAAGTGCGCGTGCGTACAGTGGTCTTTGTATTCGTGTCCGAATCGGTGGCGTAAAGCATTCCACCTTGCAGGCCTATCGCTAGCTGGGGCAGCCACCGGATGAATACGAATGAGTCCACGACTGGACCAAGCTTGAAGACCGGTGAGCGCTGTCCCTTAACATTACCGTACGATGTTTCCGAAATTGTAAAAGTGTCCGGCGACGCTGAGCTTGACGATTGGGAGCTAGTGCCCGTCTGGTAATCGACCTTAGTGTAATAATCCATGCCGCCAAAGATACCCCACCGAATCATGATCCAGTCGTTGCGTGCGATATTCATGTTATAAGAAGTTCCAAGACTTATCGAGTAAGGCTGTCGACGCATCAATCCGGCTTAGGTAAGCCTGACGAAAAATCACCGTGAATGGTCGGCAAGTCCGAAGGATTCTCGGCCCGGCCGGCGTGAACGGTGTTCATAAATACTATGCGCACCTGCGGAACCAAGGGCCGCACCAAATTGATGATCACCGGTTCGTTTTCGAAAAACCAAATGTGATCGTAGTGTTTCGCAAGATCCTTCAGCACCAGAGCTTTGAAGCTTTCGTCCGACTGGACCTGGCTTGGTTTCATGATCAATTTGCTGTCGGTGAGGTACGGGAACCCCCACGCCCGAAGCGCTTGGATCGTGCCCAAGCGCATAGGGCCTTCTTCACGACCGGTGAGATAAAGAATATCCGCACCGAGCGCGTGCAGATGGCGTACGTATTCATTCGCCGACGGATAGATTTTATCTTTATCCAAATCGTGGCTGCTGAAAAAGTATTTGCGCCAGTAATTTCGTACTTCGCGAAAGAAGGCCATCTGAGCGGCGGAGGGCATTTTCTCCGGACTGAAGTTTTCTTTGAAAACCGCACGTTCGAGCACCGGCTTAATTCCCCAGTCGCTGGGCAGCACTTCCACTCGGCTTAGAATTTCGGCCTCAATGGCGTACCTTGAGCGGAAATCGGAATCATTGGCTAGGCGGCGAAGAATACTCTGGGTTCGGGGGCTAACGCAAAATAGGGTCGAGTCCAAATCGAAGATCACCGCGACCCGAGATTCCTTGGCCTGCGCGCGGACGAATTCGGCGACATCAATAAGTGGATTGGGTTCCGAGAAATTCATTGCGTCGAATCTATGCGAAGGCTTGAGCCCTCGTCACGGATCAAATTGAGAAGCGGAAGTTTGCGAATTCCGTCAAACCTCGTGACACCCCCCTCGGCCACATTTTTGACACTTTTTTGCAAACAAGTGGGGACTGACTCGAACTAGATCATCCATCTGGAATCCTTAGTGAGTCTAAGGGTTGTGACTATTGTCCGGCCCACATCGGTCCGATGG
>JBEIHA010000071.1:0-11590 GCA_040381635.1 Pseudobdellovibrionaceae bacterium | reverse complement strand
GCGGGCCACCATTCGTTGATGTCAGGCAAAGTCCATTCGGGAATTCGCCAGATCCAAATAAAATAAGGAGCGAGAAGAAAGAGGGCCAACGCAACACGAATCGTGTGGCGTAGCCAATCCGACCCGGTTTCAGCGCTTGAAAACCTTGTCCCAGTCACTTAGATCTTTACCCGTTTCGATTTGGATATTTTTGAGTTCCGGCAATTCACCGAAGATGGTTCCCTCTTCTAAACCTTTGATCACGGGAAGCATGAAGTTTTTCTCCATGATCAATTTTTGCGATTCGGGCTGCATCATGTGTTTAACGAACTCTTCGGCCAGCTCGCATTCGCGGCAGGTGTCCGGGATCCCCGCGTATTCCACCTGCACCGGGTGTCCCTCTTCCAGCGAAATAACACGGTAGTCGCGATTTTTTTCGAAGCCCCAGTGAAATGCCAAAGAGGTGACGTAAGAAAAAACGAAACGCACTTGCTCTTTTTTGAACAGTCCGTACGAAAAGGACCAGCTAGGCGAAACGCTGTGCACGTTCTCTTGGAACTTGGTCAAGAAGGCCTGGGCTTCGGCGCCCTTGACGGTTTTGATCCAATTGTAAAACTGAAGACCCGGTGAACTGGACCTCGGATCTTGAATCGCGAATTGCTTTTTGTATTCGGGTTTCAAAAGATCGTCGAGCTTTTGCGGAACCGAAAAGTCGCCCTTCCGGTAAACAAAAGTCATCGGACTCCAATCGTAGGGCACAAAATATTTACTAGAAAACTGCGACAAAACCGGGTGCCGGCCCGAACTTCCAAAAAACATTTCGCGCCACTGGAATTGCTCTTCGGCCTGAGCCAGTAGCATTTGATCGACGCCCAAAACCAAATCAAATTCCGAAAGCTTCAGACGCTCAAGCAAAAGGCCCGCATCACCGGCTGTGACCACTTCGACGGCGCAATCATTTTTAGTTTTAAAGGCCTGAATCAGTTCGGCACCGGGCCCCGCCTTTCCCACGAAAGTGGAATAAGTCAGGATGCGAAGTTTTCGAGTTTCAAATTTCTGCCGATCAAGATCTTTACTGAGGTAAGCCTGACGCCCGAATAAAAGCCCGAACACCAGAGCCACACTCAAAATCAAAAAAATCGTTAACCGACTACGCATTACCACAGAAGCCCACGGTCGCGTTTATAGAAAAAGTAATCTAGGCCCATGCAGCGACCGGCACCCAGCCAAGCCAACATCAAGAAAAGAATTAAATGCAAGCGATGCAGGTCCAACAATTCAGGCGAACTGTTGACCATGAAATTCATGGTTAACAGCGCGGCCAGCAGAGCCACCGGCCGCACAAAGAAGCCAATGATAAAACTGATGCCTACCAAAAATCCGAAGTAAACCACGCAGTACGCGAAGATCTGCCAGTTGGGAACGACGGTGCTATCTAAAAAGTCTTTGTACCAGTCCGGTGCCGCGCTCGTCGGGGCCCATTCAGTGATGGCCGCAGCGATGCGCGGTTGCGAAAGATAATCGCCTTGGTAGCGCTGCCAAGCCGTGCTTAAAAACGACCAGCCCAAATAAATGCGCAAAAGCGCCACCGGAAAAAGGTGACCGACGTATTTCATACTCTCGAAGTAGGCAACCAGCATGGGGGGATCTTCCTCTAGGACCGAGGTAAGGTCAACGGGTGACGCCTTTCTTAGGGCAGTCCCCCTCCAGAAAACAGGTCTCGCAGGAGGGGCTACGAGCCTTACAAATTTGGCGACCGTGGTAGATCAACAAATGCGAGATCAGAACCCAATCTTCGCTGGGTACCAGTTTCTGAAGATCGACCTCCACCTTGTCGGGCGTCTTTTGACGGGTCAATCCCAGCCGATAAGCCAAGCGTTTGACGTGCGTGTCCACGACGATCCCCGTGACAATCCCAAAGGCATTGCCCAAAACTACGTTCGCGGTCTTACGGCCCACGCCGGGCAAATGGGTCAGGGCCTCGAGCTCGCGCGGGACTTGGCCTGCGTGATCGCTCTGTAATTTTGCGCCCATACCTTTGAGCGACTTGGCTTTGTTGCGAAAGAAATTGATCGAGCGAAGATGATATTCGAGGTCATTCAGCGAAGCGGCCTCGTAATCGGCGGCGGTCTTGTAAGTGGCAAACAAATCGACCGTGGTCTTGTTCACTCTTTCGTCGGTGCATTGGGCACTCAGAATGGTCGCGACCAAGAGTTCGAGCGGGTTCGAATGATTGAGAGCGCAGTGAGCGTCTGGGTAGTAACGCTTGAGAGTACGGATGATGGTCCCGGTGCGCGCGATTTTTTGATCCAGTTTCGTTTTCATAACTTCCGAGGTTGTAGTTAACGCCGAGACGGATGTCGAGGGCCCATTTCTAGACTGTCGCGAAATTTTCATTCCCTATTACAATGATAGAGCGGGCACAGGACGTGGCCGCTGGACTAGCCAATCAATCTATCAGGAGTTGACCATGGAAGGCCCCCGCCCCTTATTCGAGCACGAGCTGGGTGATTTGATCCAATTCTTGTCGACCAATCTAAGACCCGAGCAAAAATGGACGATTGCTGAAGAATACCCCTTGGCCATTCACGACAGCAACTTGAACAACGTCCGCGTGATCAAAGACAATAGCGATTTTTTATCCGTCGCGGTGATGAAGCCCCTGGTTATAAAATCTCCTGTAGGCGTCCTCAAAATTGCCGCGATTGGTAGTGTGGTAACAAATCCACTTTATCGCAACCAGGGCTTTTCAAAACAGGTGCTGGAAGACTGCATCGAAAGTGCGCGCAAGCATGGCTGCGATTTCGCCATTTTGTGGACCAACTTGCATGAATTCTATCGCAAACTGGGCTTCGAGCTGGGCGGCACGGAAATCGCGGTCTCGGTTCCGCAAAACTTCAAATGTTTAGACGCACCTAATCTGCGCTTTATGAATTCCACCAAGGTGGATCCAGAAGCCATCTTGCGATTGTATTCGCAGCACTCCACCGGCAGCGTGCGCACCGCCGATGACATTCGGAAATTCCTGACGATCCCCAACACCCGCGTCTTCACCGCTTGGGATGAACAAAACCGGCTGGAAGCCTACGCCGTCGAAGGCAAAGGGGCCGATCTGGAGGGCTACATCCACGAATGGGGCGGTGGCGTATCTAAACTACTGCCATTAATTCGTTACGCGATTGGGGAGCGGAAAATGCCCTTGAACGTGATAGCTCCAGTTCATTCGCAAAATCTTATTCGTCATCTGGTCGCCGGCGGCGGAGAAGAAACCAGTGGCGTCTTGGGCATGATCAAGATTTTGAATACGCCTCACCTGTTAACGAAGATCAAAAAATATATTCGCGCCCTTGGCATCGACGACGTGGTCCTGGAGCCGCGCGATGGCCGCATTTACATGGGTTTTAAGAGCGAGATCTTTAGCACCGATGCGGAAACTGACTTGGTGCGCTTGTTGTTCGGCCCCCTCAAGGCGTCGCAACTCAAAGTCTTCGACCAGGTGACCGCAGCGACGTTCGAAAAAATATTCCCACTCAACATGTGGGTCTGGGGCTGGGATTCCGTATGAGGATAGAACGGCTGTCCGCAGGGATGCTACACATCGTACATCTAGGGTTAACTTTGAGCTTACCCTTTTTGTTAATTTTCCTGTTCGGATGTAAAAAAATTGAAGAAGAAAAAGCGGTCTACGGTCCCGAAGTCACTGGCGAAGCCATAGATGGGGCTTTGAGAAAGGCCATTGCCGGTGCTTCCCTGGATAACCTGGCGGTCGGTCAATTTCTCGATCACAGCGTGGTTCGCCGTTTAGAGAACGAAGACAGCACGTCCACCCTGGGCGGTACGCGCGTCGAAGTCATCGACAAGGTTGAAACCGACTCGACTGTTAAATTCACGCTTAAAATCTTTAAATCGCAACGCATGGCCGGCGGGATATTCGAAACCAAAGTGACCGAAGAAAACCTAGCGTTCAACAAATCGTCTTTGCAAAATATAGGCGCCATGTCCCTGAAATCGTCACGCCTCAGTGCTGCGGCCCTTTCCGCCGAAGCCTTAGCGAAGCCAGACCGATCACAAGCAGGAGCGCAAGAACGCAAAGTCGCGCGTATCACCTATCACAATTTAAGTGAATTCAACGAAGCACTCCCCGTACCGAAAACTGTGCGCGAGAAGCCCGGCTGCGGGGGCTTAAGCCCTTGTGCCTTGCAAGTGCGCTACATCCGCTTTGATATGGTTCAGTGGTACGACGACGGCGGCACGACGAAGGTGGCCTTGGATTTCGGCTTCAGCGTACAAACCCCGTTTCTGCCCTTTGGCGAGGATTTTGATCAGCTGAGTGGCCTATTGATTTTGGACTGCCGCAGCACCTACGTGCCCATCGAAAATCGCACCGTTTACGTTCGGGATTGCATGACGCTGGAAGATTTCCAAAAATAGAGTTACAAGAATCTTTCCACGGGAGATTCACATGTCCAAGAAAATCGCGGTGATCTTAAGCGGCTGCGGCTATCAAGACGGCGCCGAAATCACGGAATCTGTTAGCACCCTGATCTCTCTTTCCGAAGCGGGGGCTTCCTACGAAGTGTTTGCCCCTGACATCAAAAATATCTTGAGCGAAGCCGCGCGAATTTCCCGCGGTCATATCAAACCGTTATCCGAACTTAACGCGCAGGACTTCGATGGCCTGGCTCTGCCCGGCGGCTTCGGTGTGGTGACACACCTTTGCAACTGGTCGACGGAAGGCGCGAAGTGCCACGTTCTGCCGGACGCTGAACGCGTGATCAAAGAATTTTATGCCCAAGAAAAACCCATCGCTGCCATTTGCATCGCACCCGCACTGGTGGCGCGCGTTCTAGGAAAAAAGGGCATTACCCTGACCCTCGGCAATGACCCCAGCGCGGCCAGCGAAGTCAGCAAGACCGGTGCTGTGCACGAGTCCTGCTTGGTCGACGACTTTATCTCGGACCGTGGGCATAAGATCATTTCTACTCCCGCCTACATGTACGCAGAAGCCCAGACTTTCGAAGTGTTTTCCGGGGTGAGAAAAGCCATTCGCGAACTGGTCGAGATGGCTTAAGATTTTTCCTGGACCAAAGTCCCCTCCCATTAATTTAGTTTATCCGTAATCCGATATACACAACATGAAATCACGAATCAATTTTAGCACATTGTTTGGAATCGGGGCCGCCGTTGCGGTCATTTGGTATGGCGTCTTGGCGGGCACGGTCCGGAAAGAAATTTTCTGGGACGGACATGCTTTGATTCTAGTTATCGGGGGAACGTTCGCGGCCGCGCTGATCGCCTTTCCGTTAAGACAATTCGGCGACTTGTGGACTTTCTTCACAGCGGGCGCTTTGTTTCCTACGGAAAAAGCGCACTCTAAAACGATCGAGCATATCATGTTGCTGTCGAATCGCCCCGACCTAGCATCAATTGATCCCACCGTCCGAGTTCAATTTCATCCCTTCCTTCTTGAAGGCTACACCCTGATGCGTAAACAAGAATGGTCGACACTTGAGTACCGCGCCATTTTGATGAACCGCAATCAGCGCTTCAAAGAGCGCTACGGCATGGACGCGAAGACCTTGACCGCCCTCGCCAAGTTCCCACCCGCCTTCGGACTGTTAGGTGCGACGACGGGGATGATCGCCATGATGACCGGCTTAGGGCCCGGCGGAAAAGATAGCATCGGTCCAGCGATGGCCGTCGCCCTCGTTGCCACATTTTGGGGTATAGCGGTCGCCAACTTTGTGTTACTTCCCCTCGCGGATCATGCCAGCCGCTTAAACAACGAAGACGCGCGTTTGCGCCTGATGATCGCCACCGGACTGACTTTGATTCAGCAGCAATCTCGCCCGGCGGCGCTCTACGAACACATGGTTGGATTCTTACCCGTCTTTGATCGAATGGAACCAGGATTGAAATTAGCACTACAAGTGGCCGAAAATACCCATAAGAAGCAAGAAGCCGCAGCGCGGATTACGGGAGCCGCTTCGTGAGCGCAGCCGAGCAAGAGGCATTCAGCTCCGAAGATCCGCTTTACGCGGAATTCAACGAGGAGCATGAAGAACACGCCGACGAACGCTGGCTCATGTCCTACGCGGACATGATGACGCTCTTGTTTGGACTCTTCGTGATGCTGTACGCGATGTACGACAATTTCGGAATCATTCAACAGTCCGCCGGAATGTATTTTAGCTCCAGTCAAGAGATCGGCGGCACACAAGAAGATCCTGCAGTCGTAAAGCAGATCGAAGACAACGCCATCGAAAAAGTAAAAATCGAGAACGAAACTCTGCGCGTGAAAGTCGAAGCGATGGAAACCGCCTTGACGGCCGAAAAAGCCAAAGTGGCCGAAGCCAACGCGATGATGGAAGTGATTAAGGTGAAAGCAGACACCGTTATACCCGATCAAAGTGCCACGGTGAGATCGCTCGAAGATGAGCGTGATGAGCTGCGCGCTCAGTTGGCTCGGGCTAAGGCCGAAAATATGCAATTGTCGAATCGAAATATGGATAACAGACCCAAAGAAGACGAGCCCCGGGTCGAGCTACGCGCGGACGGACTGGGTGGTCGCGGCAACGGCCAGGGGAAGGGGCAGAAACCTGGTCCCAGACATGAATATCAAGTGTCGATCACAATGCCCGACGGCCGAATCGTGAACAAAACAACGAAGGCCCTTGGGCCAAATGGATTACAGTTGGACGAAGCTCTCGACACGCGCGGTGGAAGAAAAGTCACGGTGCGAATCACCTCCGACGGGAAATCGGTCGAAGCACTGGCAAGAACCATGGAAGCCGACGATGGAAGTACCTCCACACGCCTAAGATTTCTCACCTTTCCTAACGGCGACCAAGGCGTTGTGCAAGAATGGCTAAATCGTCCCCCGCCCCCGGGACCTTAAGGTCTCCAGTTTTTCAAAACGGCGGCATGATCCGGTGCCAGCCATAGGGACGAAAAAATCGTAGACTCACGCGCGGCCGTCCATTGGGTGAGCTGCGGAACGACGCCTTCGTTCATGCCCACGGCCCAAGCTTGTGCTTCTTCATGAATCTTCCAAGCGCAGATCACGCGGTCGATTAAGCCTTTGCTCAAAGCCTCTTGAGCGCTCAAGATTTTCCCCTCCATCAAAAGTCGGCGCATGTGATCTTCGCCAATCTTTCGCGCCCACGCGCGACCGCCGCCCCAGCCCGACGACAATCCGACTCGACGTTGCCAGAAAGCGAAGAAGACGTTCGGTGTCGGCCAGCGAAAATCGAAACGCGCCAGCCATTCCATACCCCCACCCAGCACGTCGCCTTCGATGACGGCCAACTTAGGCACGGGCCAGGTCGCGAACCCGTCCAGGATTTTTGTGATCTCGCGGTTAACTTTAAGGCCGGGCGCTTTACCTTTTAGCTTTTTGTAATCAGAGAGATTTCCGCCTGAGCAAAACAAACGCGGATGATGGCTAGATACGATCACCGGCTTTTTTGACTTAGAATATGTTTTTTGGATTTTTTGCAGTTCACGCGCGGCCTCTAGACTTAAAGCATTTGCCGTCGCGGGAATCAGAAATTCAATGTTCAAGGAGTAGGTGGACTCCGTCGTTTTAAAACACTTCATCCACCGATAATCATACTTTTTCGAGCAAACGGCGATAAATATCCGTGCTCTTCATAAACTTCACACCCAAACCATAGCCACCGGCCGCGTGTCCTTTGTGCGTGGTCCATACGACACGCCCGTGAACGTGATGCTCTTTCTCAACGTCGGTCAAATGCACTTTTAAACGGAGCAGATCCCCGACCGAAACCCCCGGACGCTTGGTGAGCTCAAAGTACGCTCCGCCCTTCGACAAATTGAACATATGCGTTTCGTATTTCTCAACCGAGATAAAGGTTTCGAGCGTCGCCATTAGGTTTGTGCGGTAGCGGCGAAAAACCTGCTGGGGAACCGCGCGCGTGACCATCAGTTTTCGCGCCAGACCTTTTAAGGTCTTCAATTCAAACGGTCGCTCCAGGAAATAAATCTTATGTTTCTCGTGAAGTTCTTCAATGTTGGTTTGGCCCACGGTGTCCGTGATCATCAGCATTGGGTAGGCGTAACCGGAATTACGTAAGACCTGCGCATATGCAATATCTTGGGTAGCCAAATTGCCCGTTTGCATAAGGAGCAGGTGGATATTCTTGGCTTTTAATGAAGTCTCGACATCACGCAGATCGGTGGAGAGGATGACCTCGTATGGAAGCTCCGTTTCGATATAGTTCTTCAGGAAACGGGCATCATTTATCGATTTACAGTTCAGCAACACACGGTGCATGTAACACCTCCCACACAAAGATCTATCGGCACTAGCCGAAGGTCTTTTGAATGTTGGGAAATGTGTGTATTCCGTGGTGTCTCAAAACGGTAAAACTATGTCTGGACCAGCGTGTTGCAGAAAAGGCTCCGAGACCTTAGCGCTTTTCGATCGGAGTCCATTTCAGACCCTCTTTGCCCATCCACTGGCCGCGGGGGCGGAAGATGCGGTTCTTTGAGTACTGCTCAAAAATATGAGCCAGCCAACCGCTGACCCGCGAGACCGCGAAGATCGGCGTGTAAATGTCGATCGGAATTCCCATCGAATAATAAACCGTGGCCGAGTAAAAATCCACGTTCGGCAGAAGGTTCTTTTCCTTTTGCATCACATCGTCGATCTCTTTCGACATTTGGAACCACTGGGGCTCGCCCATCTTATTGGTGAGCTTTTCGGACAACTGAGCCAAGACTTTCGCGCGCGGATCCCCGTTTTTGTACACGCGGTGACCGAAACCCATGACCTTTTTCTTACCCGACAAAGCGTCTTTGATCCATTCACGGGCCGCGGTCAAAGAGCCGATCTCTTTGAGCATCAGCATCACTTGCTCGTTCGCGCCGCCGTGCAAGGGTCCCTTAAGCGCCGAAATGGCCGAGGTGATGGCCGAATAAATATCGCTCAACGAAGAAGCGGTTACGCGTGCGGCGAAGGCCGAGCAATTCAACTCGTGATCGGCGTGCAAAATCAAACAGGTGTCGAAATCTTTCGCCATTCCAGCGTCGGGCTCTTCACCCTTCAGCATGTACAAGAAATTCCACGCCAAAGATTTACCTGGTTTCGGCGCGACGTAGGCTTTGCCGTTGCGGGTGCGATCAAACAAAGCAACCAGCGTGCCCATCTTAGCGGTCAAGCGAATGGCGACCTGACGTTGCGGGCCGGCCTCCATGCTCTGTGCTTCATTGTCCCACAATGCTAGGGCCGAAACGGCTGTACGAAGCCAGGCCATCGGGTGCACACCTTTTGTGGGTAATGTGCTTAAGTGTTTGATCTGATCGGGAGTGAGGCTCATGTTTGCCTCGAGATCCTTTTTCAGTGCTGCGAGCTCCGACGTTTTCGGCAGACGGCCCTCCCACAAAAGAAAAACCGTTTCTTCGAAGTTCGAATTCGCGGACAGATCCTCGATGGTGTAACCGCGGTAGTTCAGCGTGGCATCTACGATGGAAGAAACGGCGGTACTGCTCGAGACCACGCCTTCTAAGCCTTTATCGAGAGCTCCGGTGTAAATTTCAACGGGTGCGGTTGCCATGGAGAGTCCTTTCGCGAAGTGCCGACTCAAGTATCTTGTTACTCAACAAGAGTAACGGACCTCGGCGAATTCGTCACTAGGACTTGGCCAATTTTATGACTTTGTCCTTCACTTCGAGGACGACCAGAGTCTGGTCGCGTATCGGCTCGCTGCCCTGCCCGAATTTTTGCACCTCATACAGGATGTGATTGCGCAGTTCATGGACGCCGCGCTTCGGCCCACTCAGGAAACTTCGAGTCACGCGTTCCATCCCATAAGCTTCGCCCTCCGGATTGCGGGCTTCAATGACGCCGCGGGTACACAGGACCAGGCGGTCTCGTGGATTCAGAAAGAGCGAGCCCGACGTCAACGGCGCTTTGAATTCCAATTCAACAGGACCTAGACCGGAATCGAGTGATTGCACTTCTCCCGTCGAGAAATTTTGGTGCAAGGCGATCAGTGAGCCAGCGCGCACATAACGCATTTCGAAATTACGGCGGTCGATCAGCGCGTAAAACATATCGGCCTGGTCTTGGCTGTCCATATTTTCTTTCAGCTGCGCGTGCATATCGGACATGACCACGTGAGGATCACTGCCCTTGCGGGCCTCCAGCTGACCAGTCATTTTCAAGAGCACGCTCAAAAGAAGACCCGACATCGCGTGGCCCGACGCCGACGAGACGATCACGCCAAAACGGAAGCGATCATCGTGTTCGAAAATATCAAAATAATCGCCGCCGCTGATATGGCTGGGAACAAACTTGGTCGAGAATTCGAAGCCGTTGATGTGAGGAAATTCCGTGGGCACTAGCGCTTTATGAATCACGTGCGCCAGTTTCACTTCGGTGTGCAGCTGCGCAATTAAACCTTCGAGTTTTTGATTGGCCTTGCCCAATTCTTCGCGAAACCGACGAAGGTCGACTTGCCTTTCCTGAACCTCTTGTTCGAGTTCAGATATTCGGCTGAGAAGTTGTTCATGGGTCTTGGCTTTCTCGGACATATCCAATGGTCGGATGCGGCGACTCTTTATGTCAAAAGTGAACCTGGACGTCGGCTGGATAATGCGTTGCGTGACAATGGGTTGAAGTTATTTCAGCCATTGGGTTAACTGTCCCCGTATGACATTCGACACCCGATTCACATGGGAGAAGCTCGTCCTCGAGCTAAAACTCCTTCGCAACGAAGACTTCGGCGCACTTGTGCCGCTCGCCGTGGGAATCAATTCGGTCTTGTGGCCAAACGAAAATGTAGAATCCTGTTTCCGACAAATTCAGTTCTTCGGTTTTGATGTTTTAAAAACTTGCGACGGAATGGAAGAGAGCGAGCGCTGGGAGACCTTGCGCAAGTTCATTTTCGAAGAAAAAGCGTTTCAGCTGTCGTCGATGCGCCAACAAGATCTTTGTGCCGACGATGTCCTGATGAAAAACATTTTGGATGAACGCACGGGCCACCCTCTACCGGTGGTTTTTTTGCTTCTGCACCTCGCGCATTTTTTAGATATCCCCATGGCCTTGATTCAAGCTCGCCATCATTTTTTATTGAAGTGGGTGCGTTCGGGTAAAACCTTGTACTTGGATTTATACAACGAAGGCCGCGCGCTCAACGATCAAGAGTTGATTGCGGTTTTGAATCGTTCGTCCTCTTCGTTAGAGGCCTGGAGCGCGAAACAGTTGATGATCCAGTACCTCGAGCTTCTGATGCACGCTTTCGAGACCTCGCAGTCGCTGCCCCAGCTTCATATGATTTATAATCTGTTGCTTCAGGTCGATGATTCCAATACCGCGATCCTCGGCGCCCGCGCATTGCTGCGCCAAAAGCTAGGCTTCACCCGCGAAGCCCTAAGCGATCTCAAACGCTATTTCTCGTTCGTCGAAAAATCCCACGCCCCGGCCGAACTCCAGCAAGCCTGGATGGCCCTAGAAAATACGCCAGAACCCCCGGCCCGCAATCTGACCGACGTGCTTCACTAAAAGGTCTCGGAGCCTTTTCTGCAGCTCACCGAGTCTAATGCTTAGCAATGCATAAATGGCTCCGAGACATTTATGTGCGCACAT
>JBEIHA010000070.1:0-11628 GCA_040381635.1 Pseudobdellovibrionaceae bacterium | reverse complement strand
CACATCGCTTATCCTTACTTCGGATTCACGATTAAAGAAGAATGTCCTGCAAGCAGACGGTTTGGATGCCGTGCTGAAACTGCGCGGGGTCACTTACCAATGGAAATCAGATAATTCATACGACATGGGTGTCATCGCCCAAGAAGTTGAAAAGGTGTTTCCCACTGCGGTTGTCACTAATCCAGAAACCGGTATCAAGGCTGTGAAGTACCCTAACCTAATCGCGCCTCTGATTGAATCGACAAAAGATTTGCATAAAATGTGTATCGCGAATACCGAAGACATTTATTTTACAAAACGCGAATTGGCCGAGGCGAATATCAAGATAGACATTTTGAATGCACGTAACGCCGATCTTGATCAACGTCTGCAAGCGCTTGAACTTGAAAATCAAAAGTTGCGTGAAGACGTTAAGGCGATCATGAAAACGATAGGAAAGTAGGAGCACCGGCATCTATGCAGTTGATCAACTACGGCACCCGTTTCCTGAACTTGATGCTCTTGATTTTAGTTCAAAGCATTTTGGCAACGTCACTGGCGCTAGCATGTCCTACAATCGCGGGTTCAGGATTGCCCACGGGAACCACTGGCCAGATCGCCAAAGTTACGGCTCCAAATAAACTGATGTTTTGTAACGGATCAACCTGGCAGGATTTCGGTGGGTCCCCGACAGCAGACGCCTGCACGGTGGACGGTCAAGTCAACCCTTTGGCTGGGGAAGCCCGCTACTGCAACCAAAACGTGTTCTGGCGATTCGATTCAGGTGCCACGACCAACGGAGCCTGCACAAACCTGGGCCAGGTTCGCTTTAACTCAGGCAACACTCGAATCGAGTTTTGCAACGGCACCAACTGGCGAGTTGTGTCTACGGATGCAAACGCGGATGCATTGACTTTTGGGTCCGTAAGCAATCGGAGTTGGCTATCTACGGCAGCTTCTTTAATTCAAAGAGTCACGGGATTTACTGGCGGAACTCCGACCTTTAACAACACGGGTCCATGCGTTTTCACGCAAAGAGTCTGCAATGACCCGGCGTGCGCATCGCAGATATCAGCGACCACCACACCTGCCTATGTCGCCAATGGACAGTATCTTAGACTTTCCATTTTAGCCGCTGAATCCGGCCTTACTACATGTTCGTTTGAAGCAACATTCGGGACCACCACGTACTCCTACACAATCACCACGGCAGCGATTGATACTTCGCCCTTGGCAGCGACATTTCCTGGGCTTTATCAACAGGCGACTTCGAGCACGGTTTCTTCAGCAATCGTTCAGATTCAAGGGCACAGTGGCGTGAGCATATCGATCGGCGACCTGGGCACAAATTCATCACCTGAATATAGAACCTGCAACGACGCTACATGCACAAGTGTGTCGTTCAACTGGACCTCAAGCGCAAACACTCTGTCAACCGGACAATGGGTACAAATGCGCCTGACCACGGCCACAGGTATTCACTTAAAGCGGGCTCGATTAACGACAGGAAGTACGACCCATGACTGGTTCGCATCCACAGGCACATGCCCCGAATACCCTGTGCTCGCGGCCGGAGCAAGTCTAACTTGCTCTTGCCCTGCGGGAATGCTCAACCTGCCAACAACTGGCTCTGGGTCGCTACGTAACCCTTCAGGGTCCTCACCCTACAGAATGGCTAGCAATCCCTGCCTAGCGGCTATCCACGCCGGCGGCCTAAACGACGCTACCGGTGGTACGATCACGCTCACGGCAAACACTCCTCTTGAGTGCGTGAATTTTTACGGATCTACTGCCAATGGTGTTACGACAGGTAACATTAGTAGCCCAAACTCTGCCATGCACTTAACTGCTCCGATCACAAGCTCAAGTACTTGCCCGCCTTAAGGGGAAGAGGCCTTGCGGCCAAACTCAAGAAGGAGGCGGTAATCAATGCCAAATTCTTTTTCGATTTTCTTCGCCAGAGCTTTCCCGATGGAACGTTTTCCTTTTTCAATTTTGGATACGTCCGCCTGGTCGACACCAATCTGTCACTAACCAGCGACCTTTCTTGATTTTTTGAAGCGAGAGCACGTTTTTCTGCTTTTTCGAAAATTTCCGAAGTCGATTTTTCTGTGTCACGAGTTGTTCGCCCATGAGCAACATCAGCAAGACGTGAGGATCAGGTTCATCCATCCTTTCATATTAGTTCTAAATTGATCCGCATTTGTTCTGTCCGAATTCGAAGAACTTCGTTCCAGAACGCTCTTCACATGGTTATTTTGTATGTAAAAATAACCACATGTATAACAGATTGCTATTTACACATATTAAAAAGTCTAGCAAAAGTATTCTCTTGTTAGGAGCACGTCAGGTCGGAAAGTCAACATTGATGAAATCCCTCAAGCCTGATCTGCAAATCAATCTTGCCAATGAAGAAGATCACTTTGACTTTATCAGCAACCGGGCTGACCGGGCTTTCAACGCCGTTGAAAACTAATTGCGGTCAGTGAGCAACGAATTCCACCCGGAAGTGAAATTCTGCACGCGCGTGAAACCCAAAGCCAGCAAAGCATAGGCCGCGGCCCCCGAGCGCACGCCTTTGTTGGATATCAAAATCACCCGGTCGCTGGGCAAAATTCCCACGGCCTGAAGTCGCGCTTTCACCTTAGAATTGGGTCTACCCTTGTCGTTGTAAAACTCAGTCCACGGCACGTTGATGGCATTGATGTCAGGCGCATTCCCCGCGCCCGTTTTATTGAAGTATTCTTTATCGGTGCGCACGTCGATAAGCCAAGTGCGACTCTCTAACCGGCCTCTGGGATCTTGGCTTAATCTCACAAAATCCGCTTTTCCCAGCTGCATGTTTTCACGAGGGTTCACAGGCCATACGGCCACGTTCTTCGCCGGTGCCGAAGCGTTCGGAGTTAAACTCCTGCGAAACGTTTCGATCACCGTCAGCTGCACATCTTGCACGCCCAAGTAAAGAAGCGACCAAGCCAATCGCCCATCCGCCCCATCCCCTCGCGGTCCATAGCCGACCACCACCACGGGCGTGTGTGGCTCGATCCCGTTGAGCGATAGTCTAAGCGCCGCTTTGCGTGAGTCCTTCATGACCTCACCACTCAAAGTGGTTTCGGCCAAGTTATCCCAAGGGAAGTGAATGGAGTTAGTGATTCGGTTCAGGCCGTAATCGAAACTTGAGCGAGCGTCCAAGATAACCGTTTGATCGGTCAGTTCAATGGGTCGCGAGGACTTATCAACCAGCAGATCAAATTCACGTTTTTGGGTTTCGCTGATTTTGGTTGGCTGCGCTACGCAGCCGGACAGCAGTGTCAACGCACAAAGAAATGCGCACAGACCAGAAGCGCGGATCGAGGTTCCCTGCACAACTTCGCGCGAGCCCCCCCAATCTCGAGGCGCGAGCCAAATAGCCGTAAAACGCCGGAAAAGGAACCGGGTGCCTTTCATTTCAACCGCATCGTGGGGAAGAAAATAATATCGCGGATTGAAGTTTGGTTGGTCAGCAACATCACCAGACGATCGATGCCGATCCCTACTCCGCCCGTTGGGGGCATGCCGGTTTCGATGGCGTAGACGAAATCTTCGTCCATGGGCTGGGCTTCTTCGTCGACCTTGCGGGATTCTTCTTGCTCTTCCAAACGCGAGAGCTGCTCTTCGGGGTCGTTCAACTCGGTGTAGGAGTTTCCGATCTCCATGCCCGCACATACGGGCTCGAAGCGCTCGACCAAACCTTTCACCGAACGATGTGATTTCGTTAGCGGCGAGATTTCGACCGGGAAATCCATAATGATGGTGGGATGCCACAAGTTTTTCTCAACACACAGATCGAAAGCTTCCATCCACATTTCACCGCGGGTTCCGGGCTTTTCCATATCCGCACCAAGTTCGCGGCATTTTATAAACAAGTCCGCTTCGCTTAAATTTTCGGGATCAAAACCACCGTACTCTTTGATCGCATCACGCACCGAAAGCCTGCGCCACGGAGTCGTGAAATCCAATTCTTTGTCTTGGTACATGATTTTGGTGGTGCCATGAATGGTCTTCACCACATGCGCGACCAGCTCTTCGAACTGCTTCATCTGATCGGCGTAATCCGTGTACGCTTCGTAGTATTCGAGCATGGTGAATTCAGGATTGTGCGAGCGATCAATACCTTCGTTACGAAAGTTTTTGCCGATTTCGTACACCTTTTCGAAACCGCCCACGATCAAGCGCTTCAAATAGAGTTCGGGCGAGATCTTCAAGAACAACTTCATATCCAACGCCCGATGGTGGGTTGAAAACGGATAAGCGGCTGCGCCCCCGTAAATCGGCTGCAGCGTTGGCGTTTCCACTTCCATAAAACCGCGCGCGTCCAAAAATCTTCGCACTTCGCGAATGATCTTCGAGCGGGTCTCAAAAACTTTGCGCGATTCAATATCGCTAATTAAATCCATGTGACGGTGGCGGTACTTAATTTCGACGTCGGCTACGCCGTGATATTTTTCGGGCAAAGGTTCGATCGTCTTACAAATGATCTCGAACTTCTTCGAGTGAATCGAAACTTCGCCCTTTTTCGTTTTGAAGATATGGCCGGTCACACCGATCCAATCGCCGATGTCGACGTGATCAAAGAACTTGCGGTGATCTTCCGACAATTCTTCTAAACGCACATACCCCTGCAAAGAACCCGTCTGATCTTGAAAATTAAAGAAGGCCGCTTTGCCCATGTCCCGCTTGGTCATCAAGCGGCCAGCCATCACCACATCTTCGGTGCCTTGCTGACCGGCCTCGAAAGCGGCGTAAGCTTCTAAAATGGGCCCGGCCTTGTGCGTGGGTTTGAAATTGTGCGGAAACGGATTTAAGCCCTGCTCTTTCAACGCGTGTAGCTTCTTGCGCTTTTCGGCGCGAAGTGGGTTTTCGGTGCGTGGCGAATTGTCGCCGCCGGAGTCGGCGGCCAATTTATCCGTCTTGGTTTCCATTACTGATTGTTACCTTTGAAAATATCCATCACGTCTTTCAACAACTGCAGCGACTCTTTCTTCTGACGTTGAAAGGCATTGCGACCCATGATGGATCGGAACGCCCCGCCCAGCGACATCTCGCGAACTTCTTTCAACAGATCTTCGGTCGTCTTGGTTTCGCCACCGCTAAAGATCACGATGCGTTTGCCCGCAAAACAACTCTCCACCACATGGCGAATACGGTCGCTCATTTTATCGACCTTGATGGCTTGCTGTTGGTAAACCTTGGCGGCCGCCGTCTGTTCAATATGCGCGGTCGGGGGTTTCACCTTCACGATGTGCGCGCCCAACTGACACGCGATCTGTGCCGAGTAAGCGATCACGTCGATGGCGGTTTCGCCCTCTTTAGAAATCTGCTCGCCGCGCGCGTAAGACCAAATGACCACAACTAAGCCCGCTTTTTTAGCTTCCGCCGCGGCTTTTTGAATTTCTTCGTACTGGTGTTTACGCTCAGAAGATCCGGGATAAATCGTAAAGCCAATACCCACGCAACCCAAGCGCAGAGCATCGTCCACACAGGACGTGAGCGCCGAAATCGGATCGCCCTTGGGCGAGTAAAGCGAATCGCTATTATTGATCTTCAAGATCAAAGGAATTTCACCCGCGTAATCGCGCGCGCAAACCTCCAATGCACCGAGCGGCGCCGCGTACGCATTGCAGCCCGACTCAATCGCCAAGTTGAAGTGATAGGAAGGATCGTAGGCATCGGGATTCATCGCGAAGGTGCGCGCCGGTCCGTGTTCGAAACCTTGATCGACGGGCAAGATCACCAGCTTGCCAGTGCCGGCCAGACGGCCGTGATTCAGCAAGCGGGCAAGATTCGTGAGGCTGCCGATGTTGTCAGCCCCGTACCAGGTAAGGATCTCTCTAACTCTTGGCGTCATTGGTGTGCTCCTAAAGACATTTTAAAGGCTCTCAAAAGTATTCAGTCCCCTAGGGGAAATCAAGGCTTATAATGGCCACACAAATGACTGAAATTTTGAGCGAGCGTATGGCCCCATTCCGTCATCGCCACTTCCGCAATTTTTTTCTAGCGCAGACCTTATCGCTGGTCGGTTCGTGGTCCCATGATCTGGCGCGCTCGTGGATTATTATTTCGGCGACCGGATCCAGCGGAGCCCTGGGAAACATCAACCTGGCCATCGCCGTACCGTGTCTGTTTTTAATTCTGCAAGGCGGAGTCCTGGTCGATCGCACCGACGTGCGCCGACTTATGATCCGAACCAAATCTTTGCTCGGCATTTCGGCGCTAGTCCTTGCCGCATTGACAGAGACTCAACATATCGAAGTTTGGCATTTATTCCTCTTCGCCATCGTCGAGGGTGTGATTGTTTCTTACGATTCGCCCGCGTTTCAGGCGCTCACCGTACGCATGGTCCCGCGTGCCGAATTTCAGCAGGCCATCGCGTTGAATTCGACGAATTTCCACGCCTCGCGCACACTTGGTCCACTTATCGCCGCGTGGTTGATGGCGTTTTGGGGACCGTCGCTGGTGTTTTTGTTCGATGCCGTGACTTATTTTTTGGTGGCGTTGGTGCTGACTCGCATCGAAGTCATGCCAAGGGCCGAGGTCATCAACAAGACCAACCAAGGCCTGCGCGATGGTCTGCGCTACATTGCTAGGCACCCGCTCTTACGCTTTCGCACGCTTCAATTGATGCTGACGATCTCTTGCGTATTCCCGATGATGGCCGTCGTTTTTCGCGCTTACGTTCAGCAAAAGTTTTCATTAAATGCGCAGGAGTTCGGCCACGTATTTAGTTTCCCCGCCCTGGGCTCGATGTGCGGCGCTTTGACCTTTACGGTGCTGAAGCCTAAGCAACCGATCCGCGCCCTTTTAGTGGGCGTGCCTTTGGTCATCGGTCTGCTGTTGGCCCTACCGTGGATGCCCACATTAATGACCACGGTCGCAGCCATGACGTTGACCGGCTTCGGATTGTATCTGACTTTCGCGTCCCTGACCGTGAGCATGCATTTGGATGTGGAGGAGCAATACCGCGGCCGCCTGGGGTCAGTGATCGGCTTGGGATTCTCTGCCATCGGTCCGTTGATGTGTTTTCCGTGGGGACACTACGCGGATTACTTGGGCGCGCCTATTGCCATTTGGACCTGCACGGGGCTGTTTGCGGCGGGGTCTTTGGCTCTTGCCATCTCCAACAAGCGCGAAGAGGACGCTCACCGGGATCGTCCGAAAGATTAAACTTATCATTCGAGCATCCCGGTGCTATTTAGACGTACATGAAAGATATCAGCGTTTTTTACGAAGCTACGCCCAATCCTCAGTCCATGAAGTTTATCGTGACCGCAATGATCTCACAAGAATCCGTGAATATCACTTCGTCGGCCGAGGCGGCGCGATCGCCCTTGGCGCAAAAGATAATGGGTTTTCCGTGGGCTTCTGGGATTTTTATCGGTCCGCACTTCGTCACCGTGACTAAACAAGAATGGGTTGACTGGGATATCATCGCCGAACCGTTGAGCGAGATGATCAAAGAGCATTTCAACACCGGCGGCGTGGCACTGTTAGCACCCGTGGCCAGCGAACCTGACTCCGATCAAAACGCGGACCTTCCCGACGACTCCGCGATCGTTCGCCAGATCAAACAAATTTTACGCGACGAGATCCGTCCGGCCGTGGCCCAAGACGGCGGCGACATTGCCTTCGACCGTTATGAAGAGGGCCGCGTGTACCTGCAAATGCAAGGTGCGTGTTCCGGCTGCCCGAGTTCTGCGTACACGTTGAAAGAGGGCATTGAAACTCGCCTGCGCGAAGCGATTCCCGAAATTCAGGAAGTGGTTTCGGCTTAAGCTGGCCCGCGTCTGCGGGCGCAGGTTTGAGTTTGTTGGCACCACACTGCACTTGAAAGCCAGAAATCCAGTAGGGACCGAGAGCTCATCATAAGAATCCGTGATAAACCAAGATCCGCTTCGCTCTATCGAATTTGAATTCACTTAGACTTTACAGACACTCAAAGCGCAGCGCCATGGCATAAGCGATGTTGATGCCGCACTGTCTCCTGTCTAGACAGGAAACATCGCGCTATTTTCCATCAGCGTGTGATTTCTCTCAGCGTTCGCCTTCACTGAGCACCACCGAATCAGCATCACTTCACCCAGCGCACTTTCATCGTGGCTTCGCGAATGGTTTCCACCTCTCGCGTGAATCTTTTCATCACATCCATCGCGAACTTTTTCGGCTCCACATCGAGATCTTCCAGCGACAAGGTCTTCACGGGCGTGCCTTTGTTGGTCACATTCACCGCAAAATGGATCAGTGAGCTTACCGGAGATTGAGTGGCAATCGAGATACTGAGCTTCGCGCGCGCGCGCGCGTAAACATCATCCCCACTTCGGTACAATGTCCCAGCAAGTTCACGCTCCCCGGCTTTCTCCATTAAATAATCGCGCACGATGGACGCCAGCAATCGCTGCAAACACACCGCGGCCAACAACGAAGAATCAAATTTTTCGACGATAAAGTGCACCATGCGATCGCCGCGAATGACGGCCCCAGCGTTTAAATCTTCACCGTCGACCATATGTTCGAAGGGAATATCGCACGCGCCGATCCAGGCCACGATCGAGTCGCCCAAAATCTTATGCTTCAAGTACGAGCGCAAGGACACCAATTGCGAGCCGTCGTATTTTTCTTTCACTTCGATAAATTTAAATTCCATTTCGCAACTCCTCGAACGACAGGCCGTTGGCCTGAACAGCACGCTTGAAACGAAGGCAAGATTCGCAAGCTCCACACCATTTCTCACTGTTCAAATAGCATGGCCATAGCATCGAAAACGGCAGACCCAAACTTACCCCGTCGCGCACAATTTCGACCTTATTCAAACCGGTTGAAAAACAAAACGTCCGCACCCGCCCCTCGGTCGAAAATGAAAACGATTTGTCCAAGGCCCCTAAAAAACCCAAAGAATTATCGGGAAACGTCGAGGCCTCTTCGATGTTAAAGCCCGGAATCACGTAAGAACAATCCAAGCCCTCGGCAAAACCGGCGGCGATATTTAAAAAAATGCCGTTGCGGTTGGGCACCCAAACGGCTTTCGCGGTCTCTAATGATCGCGCCCGATCATCAATCGACACGGCCGCCCCGACTGGAACGTCAGCCCCGCTCACCAACGAAGTTTTCGTGAAATCACGAAACCAAGGCAAATCCAAAACTTTATGGGGAATTCCCAAACTCGAAGCTAAGCCTGCGGCCGAAGAGATTTCTTTTGCCGCAGCCCTCTGCCCGTAATTGAACGTAAGGGCCAAGCGCACTTTAAAGTCGCGCGCCGCTTTAAATAAATTGAAAGTGGAGTCGAGTCCGGAAGACAGCAGCACGACCGCTGATGGATTTTCCATTCTCGATAAAGTCCTTTGCTCTTAAGAGCGCTTAGCGCGACGAGCGCCCGAAGTCGCCCGTTTCACTGCCGCTTTCTTCAACGCGCGCTTTGGCTTGGCTTGCGTCTTTTTAGTTACGGACTTTTTAGTGCCCCCGCCGCTCGCAGGCGCCTTTGCCCGCACAACTTCCGCAGAAGTCGAGCCCGAGCTCAAGCTCGAGCGAATCACCTTCGCCCGATTCAACACGCTTTCGGCCAGCCCACGTACGAAATTCGCATTCCAGCGAATCATCCCAGACAAGTCCGTCATCGATCCCCCTATGCAGCGGCCTGCACCTGTTTTTTACGCTGTTCTTGTAACTTGTCGATCGCCAAAACAATAGGCGTCGCCACATAAACAGTCGAGTATACCCCTAAGACCATACCAATCATCATGGTGCGCGCGAAATCCTGAATTACGCCGTCCGCAAAAACATACATCGACGCGACTGTCATAAAAGTAGTCGTGAAGGTCAAAATGGTGCGCGACAGAGTCTGATTGAGCGCGAGATTAGAAATGTTGTACATGCTTTCGCGACGATGCTCGCCTTGAGTTTCGCGAATCCGGTCGAAGATCACGATCGTATCGTTCAGCGAATAACCAATAATGGTCAAAACAGCGGCCATAGTTTGGGTTGTTACTTCCCAACCAAGAATCGAATAAATCGCTACGGTTAAGATCGCATCGTGAATAACGCAAAATACAGCCGCCGGAGCAAACCGGTAATCGAAGCGTAAGCCGATATAGATCAAAATCAGCAGCAAGCAGTAGAAGCCCGCCAGAATACCGTTTCTACGCAGTTCCGCCCCGACTTGGGGCCCAACTGTGTCTACGCGACGAATCTCGGGATTGTCCTCAGCGAAAGACTTGGTGACCCCGGCACGCATTTTTTCAACCGTGTCCGTGATGTACTTGTTGGTTTCGGCGTCGGTCTTGCCCTGAACCATTTCTACCCGTAGCAAATATTCAGAAGTTCCACCGATGGCCTGCACGTTGGCATTGCCGTAACCAATATCGGTCATCATCTGACGCACTTTACCTGCATCCACGTCGCGCGAAAACTTCACCTGCGCTTCAATACCGCCGGCGAAATCAACGCCGTAGTAAAGGCCGTTAACGGCTACAAGGATAAAGCTAGCAAAAGTGAGCACTATTGAAATCACGGCCAGATATTTGCTGGGGCCTAAGAAATCGAAGCGGCCCCACTTATTAGAGTCCTGATTCTGCTGTGTGTTTTGTTGATTAGGTTTCGCCATCTTATGCTCCTACATCGAGACCGAATTGTTTTTGCTTGAGCGGATAATGACGTCCAAGAAATAGTGTGTCAAAAACACGGCCGTGATCATCGTGGTCGCAATCCCCGCGATCAAAGTGACCCCGAAACCGCGCACCGGACCCGAACCGAAATAAATCAGAACGGCGGCCGCAATCGCGGTCGTCACGTTCGAATCGAAAATCGCCGACCACGCTTGATCAAAGCCTTCTTTCACCGCCGCGGCCGTGGAAATCCCGCGCCGCATTTCTTCGCGAATACGCTCTAAAATAATGACGTTCGCGTCGACGGCCATGCCCACCGTCAATGTAATGCCAGCGATACCAGGCAAAGTCAGAGTCGCACCCAAGGCGCTCAAAACCGCCAGCAAACCAACGACGTTGAGAATCAAGCACAGGCCCGACACTAAGCCCGCAGTCTTGTAATAGATCGCCATGAATACGAGCACGATCGCAATCCCAACCATCGCCGCTTTCTTGCCCTTGTTGATCGAGTCCGCACCGAGGCTAGGACCTACGGAACGTTCTTCCATTTGATTTAAGGCGGCAGGCAAGGCACCGGCGCGCAAGGCGGTGGCGATCAAGCTACCCTCTTTTTGCGCTTCTTCGTAGTTACGGCGGCCCAGCGAGATTTGTCCTTCGCCTTCGATCCGCTCTTGAATATTCGGGGCCGAAAAAACCACATCATCCAATACGATCGCCAATTGTTTATTCACGTTCTTACCCGTCAACTCGCCGAAGGAGCGACGCCCTTCGCTGCCGAAACGGAACGAAACTTTGGGTTCCCCGAATTCACCGAAGGACATAAAGGCATCTTCCAACTGATCGCCGGAAATCGTGGTGTCGGTGCGCAAGACATATGGAACCTTGCCCGCGTCCATATTGACCGCGTTCGGCGCCTTTTCAAAAGCCATCATCGTGTTCGGCGGAAGCTTGTCTTTCAAAACTTCGTTCATTTTTTTAAAGTACTTACCGTAGGTCATTCCTTCTTGGGTGAGAT
>JBEIHA010000069.1:0-11648 GCA_040381635.1 Pseudobdellovibrionaceae bacterium | reverse complement strand
GTGTCGAAGTCCATGGCGCAGATCTACTTGCCTATTTCGCCAATTGGCAAGAAGAACAAAACGAGCTGCTTTCAGCGATTATGACTACAAAGCCATCACGACGTACCCTTAAAGACGCCGTGGATACGTACATCGGCATTGCCCATTCAACCGCTTTAAAAATGGGAAAGTCTGTTCGCATAAAAGTAAACGAAAACGCGAGTTACATTATGCCGGACCAACCACCGAGATTGTTTGCGACGTTGATACATATTTTCAACAATGCTATCGACCACGGAATTGAGAAGCGCAAAGATCGACTGGCCAAGGGTAAGCCTCCGGAAGGCACGATTGAAGTGAGTATTGATCAAACTCATGAATCAAACGAATCATGGATAAAACTCACTTTTCGAGATGACGGCCGCGGAATAAATGAAAATGGCTTAATTCATTCGATAAATAAATCAAATCCCGAACGGGTCACCCCCTCAAATAAATTGGAATTGTTCCAAATAATTTTTGAAGACCGGATCAGTTCAAAAACCGAGGTCTCTGAGATTTCAGGTATGGGAACGGGATTAGCTTCGGTCAAGGCGGCCGCCGAGTCCTTAGGCGGAAGTGCTATGGTCACTGAAAGTAGTGCCGCTGGAACCACCATTGAAATCAAAATTCCCGAGCACGCGCTTAATCCATCGAAAGCGGCCTAGCGCAAGGCTTGATTGATTTCGGCTTCCGTCGGCTTAACGGTGAATTCTAAAATACCAGCATCCGAATTCGCGTGACGAGGAGCTTTGGCGATGACTTCCAGCCGGTAAACGCCGGGTTTCAATTTTTCAGTGACCCAACGTGCTTCCGACAAGTCGACCTCTTTTATCTTTTCAAACTTGTCTTCGTCTATAAAATGAAAACTGAGCTTTGCTAGATAGGATTTCGCCTTCGGTGTCTTGACCCACGTCAATTCCTTAATCTCGACCGCCCGGGGTAATGGAAGGATCGAAGGCTGAATTAATTTTTGGCCTTGGAGCATAAACATATGGGTGCGCGTCTCTTGCGCATAAGTGACCTGCGTGGCGCTTTCAAAAACCACCTGCCAGTAATACACCCGACCCGAAATCAACTTTAATCGCTGCGAGTTTTTACGTGTGACAAAGGTCAGCGGCTTATCTTTTGTCTCTTCGGTCCAAATTTTTAGAACATAGTCGCGCGCTTTGTCGATTTTTGTCCAAGTGAAGCTGACTTCTTCGCGCGCCTCGCTCTTTGAAGTCAGGACGGCTTCGTGCGCGGGCTCTAACATCAGCAGCTCTTTGACCAGCACTTCTAAGGGGAGGGGGTCGCTCCACGGTGACCAATGATCCTCCACGTCTTTGTGACGCGAACGAATCCGCAATACATAAATCCCGACGGGGACATCTTGCGTGAACTTGTTCTCCAAAACTTTGTAGGTGAGCGGCGGACCACCGCCCTTGGGGGTCATACGTATTTCGTAGCCAAAGGCGTTCTCCACCGCGTCCCACTCAAGTTCAATGGTCTTAAGCGGAAGCTCTTGGGCTCCGACGGATAGCGCAATCAGGAGCAAGAGACTAGCGAACGCTCGCGGCATTCCGGACCACGATGGGATTATTCAAGTTGGGCACCAAGGGCGGTTCATTGCCTTTGAATGAACGTGAAGCCATCCTTAATGAAAACTCGATACTCGCGCTCTGGGTAAGATTCAGACCCGCTTCTGAAACCGCAAAATCATAGGCGGCGAAGAAATTGTCCGCGGCTCTGGGGCCGTGTTTCAAGATATTGTAGGAAAGCTCGAGCGAATTTCGGATATCCATGGCGAATGTGCGATCGTCGCGGAAGCGTTCATACAATTTGTAGAAAGAAGAGCGCACGCCTTTAGGATGGAACTGCGTAAGCCTAGCCAGCTTGATTGAATATTCGGCGCAAAGTCTGGCGGGCAAATCCAATTTGTCGTCCGCTTTGCAAAAGCGCACCAGTTCGATAAAGTCTTCGCGCACCTGGACGGGATCGCCCCGGTAGTCTTTGGACAATTCGAAGGCCAATGAAGCGGCCGTACGGTAGTCGTAGTCGAAGAATTCACCCAAGAAAGTCTTGGTGAAAATTTCCATAAAATTCTTCTGCACCTCGATCGGACGCGAAGAAAAATCCAAAGCCATTTCCAAAGCCTTAGTGTCCGATAGACCAACGGTCTTCAATAGAGTCAGGACTTTTCCAAAGCGATCGGCCCCGCCGTCACAGGCCCTTGACACTTTGTCGGCGATTAAACGAGCCGTGTGCTCGGTCACCAAGATCACTTGAGTCGCGCGCATGAACTTTAGCGTATCGATGTACTCTTGGGTGGAATGACATAGCGTGCGTTCAAATTGCTCGGCCGCCTTCTTGGCTAGATCTTTTTTTTCTTTCTCTTCGGTCTTCGCTTTTTCTCTATCCACCGCTTTAGCTTCGGCGACCTTTGCTTCTTCTTTCTTTAGATTTTCCTGCGCTAGGGCTTGGGCCTCGGCCGGTTTACTACCGTCGGGGGCTTGCGATCCCACCTGTGGTTCGTCGGTGATTTTCTCAAGTTCCAAATCGCCGGGATAGGCAAAAGCCATTGGCGTCACCAGCAAAAGTCCAGACAGAATAAAAAACGCCTTCGTGTTCAAAAAGTCCATGCCAACGTGGTCATCGGGGTCATCTTCTTGGTTTCGGGATCGAAGTGAACCGATGCTCCCTTTAAGGGGATGTAGATTTTCTTTTTGTATTCAATGTGTTTGTTGTGCACGGCGATCGAATGATCTTCGAAAATATAAGGCAAGAAGGACAGAATCGCGGATAAGCCGGCGATGACCTTCCCGTCGTCGTTCAAATAGATTCCCGTCAGTAAGTTCATCGAAAAATTGCTGATGACCGAAAAATGCTTCAACACGCGCATGACTTTGGCGGGACGCTCCAAAGCCTCTTCCGCTAAACGTTCGCGCAACAAGGCCGCGCGTTCATCTTTGGGAGCTGCCTTGCTAAGGGCCCTCTGCCCTTGGGCGTAAGGCTTTTGTCCCCCGATCACTAATCCTCCGACGAGCCAACCAGCCCCCACCACGGTCGTGAGTGTTTTTATCGTGGTGAATTGATCGGCGCCGCTCGCCGAAAGATCGTCTTTTTTGTAGCTATCCGCCATCAAACCATTGGCCATCGTCGCTAAGCCCGACAGTTCTATCGGCCAATGCATAATGAACCACGATCCGCGCTCATCCTTGGCTTCGATTCGCAGACGTTCACTCGCGCGAGGCACGACTTGAAGTTCGGGATAGCCCATACTGTTTAGGATATTGGCGACTTCCGAATCGGAAGTTCTATCGTCGTCCTCGTCCTTCGGGTCATCGTTGCTTTTATCTTTTGCCAAGGGCGCAGGCTGGCTCTTTTCTTTTGCGTCAACAGCGTAGGCTTGCGGGCCTAAGCTGATGGAGAGCAAAAGCAGAACTCTGATGAATCCGTTCATCGGTGGTCTCCGTAAAGCGATCTATCGCGAATCCGCGATCGTCGTCGTTATATAAACATTATTTTGTATTAACCGGAGCCCATCCGGCGAGTCGAGATTTCGACCGTAGGTCAACGACCAAGGTCTATCCGCCGATGGATTGCTGCTGAAGAGCTTTGTAGAAGGTCTCGTGCAGCTGATCGTTCTTTATGTCTCGACGATAGTACAAGTTCACGTTCGACATATATTTTAAATCGTCGACCTGAATCTGCACCATACGTCCTGCCCGGACCTGCTTCTTGATCGCGTGAGAGGGCAAAAAGCCCCAACCAAGACCGGACTCGATCACACGTTTCAAGGTTCCTACGTTGTCGGTTTCAAAAACGGGCGCCAATTCGGTCTTCAATTCTTGCATCTTTCGATCCATCAAGGATCGAAACCCTGGATAACGATCGGTGAATGAAATAATGGGCTTTGAATTAAAATACTTCATTTCTACAGAGGCCGGCAACGTCGTGTCCCGTCCTGATCCGACAAGCCACATTTCATCGCGAAAAAGAAAACGTTTTTCGAAATCGGGAAACTCGATCCCGTATTCCACTTTCAAATCTGGCAAGATCACCACGTCGACCAAATTATTTCGCATGTCGCTAATGATTTTTTCACCCGTTCCATAAACAAGTTTAATTTGTAGTTTGGAATTGTGCTTTAGGAACATACCAATGATAGGCGAAACCAAGTAAAGACCGATCGAGTTCAGGGTACCGACCCGTAGATGTCCCTGAACCTCTTGAGACATTGTTTGAATGGCGACCTGGGCCTGCTGAGTTAGGTGCAAAATTCTTTTCGCGTAGTCGTAAAGAATTTGGCCCTGCAAGGTCGGCTTCACCTGGCGCACTCCGCGCACCAGCAGATCCACGCCCATCTCTTCTTCGAGGTTGCGAATTTGCTGACTTACCGCGGGCTGGGTCAGAAAGAGTTTTTCGGCGGCGGCGGTCATGCTGCCCTCGGCCAAAACCGTACAAAACGTGGTGAGCTGCTGAAGATTCACGATCAAATCACTCCTGTGAGAGAAGACCCCATCTTCTACCATTTTCCGGCCTCACTTTCACCCCGCACATAAAAATATCTTATGAGGCTCGAGAATTGAAAACTTTACAATGCAGCATGTATAAATCACCCTGCTCAATCGCGATCTAAGTACATGAAAATACTGAATTAAATGTCTCCCAATAAAGATTACTTATAAGGCATGTCAAAAGTCGTTGCTGGTTGAGAGGCCCCGTCGCGAGGGATGTTGGACGCGGGATGGGGGGGATTTTCGAATGAAAGCAGTCGGAGTCGCATTAAGCCTGGTGTTGGTTTCCGCCTTGGGTTGCGGAGATAAAAATTTGCTGAAGAACCGAGAGCGAGTGAATGCTCCCTCGGGAAAAAATGACGTCGGTGTTCTCACCGAAAAATCGTCGTCCGAAGAAATTGAAAACATCCTTAAGGAATTTCCTAACGCTGAAGTGCGTACCCTCAACAAAGAACACGGACTCTACGAAATTTTCGGCGTCAACGTCGAGGACGTCGCCGCCCGCACTTTAGGGCAAGTGAACCGCAATCAGTTTTTCGAATGGATCAAACCACAAACGTCCGGACTTCTTTCGATACCTGCGCCCGCAGGCACGGAAGTCCCCGGACTTCCGACCTGTAAGGGTAACCTGCCCTCGCCGAACGCCGTCTTGAGTGTACCGCAACCCACTTCCACATTGAACGGGTCCACTCTTCTTCTGGGTACGAAAGTCAAAGTGAACACTTTGGCTAGCACCGCCCATGCCTCCGCCCCCTCCTTGCTTAAGTCGGCCATCTTGGTGATGGCGCCGGATTCCAGTTTGGAAGGCAGTCGCGCACTGATTCGAAGCGAACTCGAATTCACACCCGATGCCCTTGGCGTATACCAGGTGGTGATTTTGGTGCAAGACTCGGCCGGATCCTGCGCGATCGACGGCGCGCGCTTTTTGGTCACCGCCAACCGCCCCTACACCGGACCGAACACGCGGGACCTCAACATCAATCTCGCGCAAATGCGACACTTGGCTTCGGTACAGGCTTCGGACTCTTGGGAAGTTAGCCAAGGCGAAGGCGTGACCATCGCGGTCATTGATTCGGGCGTGAACTACAATCACCCCTCACTCGCTTCCAACATCGCGCTCAATGCGCGAGAAATTCCTGGCAATGGGATCGACGATGACAATAATGGATTCAAAGATGACGTCTTAGGTTTCGATTTCGTAAACATGGACGAATTTCCGTACGATGATGACGGACACGGCTCACACGTCTCGGGCTTGGCTGCAGGCAAACAGTTCGGCCTGGCGAAGCGGGCCAAAATTTTAGCCGTCAAAGCACTCACCGGAATCGGGGGCGACGTAGGTACTATCTCGGCCGCACTTCGCTACGCGGTCGATCGCGGTGCTAAGGTGATAAACATGTCTTTGGGCGCGCCGGCGCCGTGGCCTCACCCGGCCATCGTCTCGGCCATGGCTTACGCTGAAAGCAAAGGTGTGTTGGTGGTGATCAGTGCCGGCAATGGCGATGCGCAAACGGGCCTTGGATTTAGCATCGACGAAATCTCGGTGTTCCCGGCGTCCCTACCCAACGCCAATATTCTAAGCGTGGGTTCGTTCGACGCAGGAAATGTTTTGTCGCCCTATTCTAACTTTGGAAAAGTGAATGTCGATGTGATCGCCCCGGGTGGCTTTATGCCCGCGGATCCGATGTACTCGTGTGCCTATGAAAATCCCCGCAATGTGCCTTTCGTGGGCATGAGCGGGACCAGTATGGCGGCCCCCGTGGTGGCAGGAATCGCGGCCCAGGTGCTTAGCCTTCAACCGCGCCTCACGATATCCGAGCTCAAGGACCTACTGATTAAGGCTGGCGACACCAAAGCCGATCTGGTGCAGGTGTCCGTGTCCGGACGCCATATCAACGCCTTTCGCGCCGTTGAAGCCGCACTGGCTCGCAACGTCTTATTCTGAGACAAAAGCTGGACCATCCGACGATGGTCCGGTTGCATTTGCAAATTCACTTTCACAAGCGACACGGATGCCATCTATAATCGGACTGTTGCAGGTAAAACTCTGAAACTTTCCCGGAGATTATAATGATATTGCGAAGTCTCTTGTTGGCCGCTCTTTTCGTAAGCGCGACGGCGCATGCCAAGCGCTTTCGTAACGCTTACGTCAGCTTTGAACTTCCGCCCAACTGGAACTGCAAACTCGAAGGCTCGGAATGGGTGTGTGAAAACGATTTTTCGCAAAAGACCAAAGAAGCCATCATCATTCTCACGGCTAAAGAAGTCGGTCCCACGGACACCTTGCCTGGCTACCTAGCTCAATTACAAACCCCCCGCACCTTACCCGGTCGTGGAGGAGCGCCGACAAAATCAAAAATCATTCACGTCAAAGAACGCATGATCGCCAACCAGCTTTGGATCGACGGACTACACGAAGGCTCCGAAGTCGGACCGTACTTCACGCGTTACCTGGCAACGATAAAAGAGCGCATCGCTATTCTGGTTACGTTTTCGGCCCACAAGCAGCACTACACAAAATACAGCGGCGACTTTATCAAGTCCGTTGAAAGCTTGCGTGTGGTCGCCACCAAAGACACCCTCCCGAGCCGGGGCGGCGCCGAGATCAACGGGCCGGGCGGTCAGATCGGGACCGGGACGGGCGACACCATCCCCAGTTACGATTCGGAAGGTCTTCCTGGTGAAGCGGGACCACGTGGGTTTATGGCGAAGATCATGACCTGGGGTTTGATCGCACTGATCCTCGCCTGTATCGGAGCTTTCCTTTACATGCGTACGAAAAAGAAACCGACGCCTAAGCCGCGTCCAGCAGGTCCTAAGTCGCCGTCCTCCGGCAGCAGCGGCAGCGGGGGAAGCTCTAAACCTCCGCAAAAGAAAGTTCAAAAATGAACTTGAGGCTTGAAATCGTTTTGCTAGTCACCTTGATTGGCTTAAACGCCGAAGCCAAGACTTTTCAGAATTCTTACGTTTCGTTCGAAGTGCCGGACAATTGGAATTGCTTGCAAGAAGGCGTCGCGTGGACCTGCACGCCCAATGGAGTGATCGAATCCAAAGAAGCCGTTATAGTATTGGCCGCAAAAGTCGCGGGTCCCGAAGACAATCTTAATAACTTCCAGACCTACCTGGCTCAGCCAAAAAAAATCACCACCAAGGTCGGCACACCGATGCCTTCGCAGGTGATGTATTCAAAACCGCGCCAGTTGGCGAACAGTCAATGGGTACAGGCCCAGCATTTAGGCAGTGAAATTCAAGAGTACTACACGCTTTATTTAGCGACCGTAAAAGATCAACTCGCCATCCTGGTCAGCTTTTCTAGCGAGCGCAATCGCTACGAGGTTTACAATCCGATCTTTGATAAGGCGATCAAGACTTTAAGGATCACGACCAACAAAGAATTGCTATTTCCAAAAAGCAAGCCCGGGGGCGGTTCGGACGCGATCGGCATCAATGTGCCCCTGACAGGAAGCGAAGACTTCTTGCCGCCTCCTGCCGCGGAAAAAGGATCGAAATGGACTATGATCTTTGCCGGCATTCTTCTTTTAGCAGCGGTCGGTATCGGTTATCTGTACACTAAGACACGCAAACGTAGAAAGATTTCCCATTCCAAGTCCGGCAAACCTAAGACAAAGTAGATTCAACCATGACGATTGAAACGCTGCTCGAATCGATTCAAAATTTCCGCTCATTGATCGATCAATGGGGCGTTACCGCTGAGGCCCTGATCGCTGTCGCCTTCCTGGCGATTGTTATGTTTATCTTTTCTTTTCGCGAAGTCGCCGGCTGGTTTCTAAGGGTCCACACCCTGCGCGATGAGGTCAAAGGCTTACGCCAAGATATCGCCGAATTGAAGTCGATGATGTCCGCCAACAAACCCTTAGATTTTGAAGAAGCGGATCCATCTGAAAAAAAAGAGCCCGAAAAGTCGACTAAGGCTTTTCGGCTAGATCACTAATTTTTAAAAATTAAAAATTAGGGGTTGACGCGAATTGGGTCGCCAGTTAAACCCATTTCTATGAGCGACGGCCGACTACGAATTATCAAACAATCTCGGCCTAAGCCTGCAGGGGGAAGTTCGCTTCCAGCAACTGGAACGCGGCCTTTACCGCAAGGTCCGCCAAAACCTTAAAGTCTCCGTCGCTTTCGCTGGCGGCCATAAAACCGTGTCCGGTGATTAGGCCTTGAATGCAAGTGGCCGTTTCTTGTACGCGCCGCCCTTTGCCCGCGTTAAGGCGCTCCTCTGCTTTTACGACTGCCAAAACCAAGGTCACTAGTCTCTCGTTACCGGTTTGACGTACGCCGCGATTGAAGGCTGCGAAGTCTTTATTCACCGTGGTTAAATGATAGTAGCTTGACCAAACCGCGCGAAATCCTGCGTCGGCTTCGGCCAGTTCAAATACCACGCGTATGTAGGCGGAAAGGGCTTTACGTGGATGACTGGCATTTTTCTCGATCGCATCGACGGACAGGTTTTTAAACTTCTCCAGCTCATACCCCACCATGTCGATCAATAGGGCTTCAAGACTTGGGAAGTGATAATCCAAAAGAGGCTGCGGAACGTTGGCGATTTTTGAGATTTGTGAAAAGCGTAAACCATAAATATGCGATTCGGTGAGCGACTGAATCGCCGCTTGCAACAAAGCTTCGCGCGTTCGCAAACCGCGCTCTTGTTTCGGTCTGGTTTTTTTCTTAGCCATTTCAACGTACTTATCGGAAATGACGAGGGATTGCGAAAGGCCTCAAGACTGGTCGCAAGTCTGGGAAGTAAATCAAAACATAGGGGCGAACATCATCTTCAATCGGTACTTCCAATGACCGAAGGTCAGATTCTGGCGGGCGTTTTCTCGCAGATAAGGATAGTCCGCTGCAAGTTTCTTGAGCTGCACGGTTTTGAATTCGAACAGGTCGCCTTCAGTTTGCTCCAAGCCAAAGCTGATTTCCTTTAAATCTCGCGGACCAGATTCAGCCGCATTGCCCGAGACCCGCATGATCGCGCCCTTAAAGCGAAGGCCACCGAGCAAGGCAAGTTCTTCAATGACTAAAGGGTCTGTGTCACCGAAGCCCAATCCATAAGTTTCGAAGAACACATCCGCATCGACGGTCGAAACCAAAGGAAGTCGCATTTTCTCGCGATCTTCATTCACCTTATCGCGCAAGTTCAAGAATCTGGAGGGCGCCAGTTGCGTAATCTCAAAGTCGACACTATCGCGCAGAGATAAAATCACCGAAGCCAGATAGACTCGCGGATACTTTCGCACCATCGCGCGATCCAAATTGGTAACGAAGTAGGAAATTTGACGAGGACGTATCCCTGGAATACGTAAATCCATCCCAGGATGCAGGATGATTTCTCGGCCTTCCCAGTTTTCCAGAAACAAATCGGGGGCGTAATTGACGTCGAACCTGGCCCAAAGATCCAACATCTTCTGTATGGGCTTTGCTGTTGAAGCGTCCGCTAAATTCATTTCCGGTATTCCGTACGCCTTAAGTAGCGCCATTAATTCTTGAATGAACATACCGTCAGCCAATCGCGCTACAATTAATGGTTTCTTTGAAGTGCCTAAATGCGGATTGCTGAAGGTGTAATCGCGACGAAAGAGAGAGTTGAAATCACGCCAAAAATATCCACCCCGCTGTGCATCGATGCGTCCGTCGGAGGCCACTTCGGTTTTCACCCCGATGTCGGATACTTTCGCGGCCGGAAATTTTTCAATGAATCTTTGGAGCGAAGCGTAAGTGACCATATCCTTTAGGTCGGTCCATTCCTCAGCCGTGGGCAGCGGAGCTTGCTCGTAAGTCGCCAGGGCCGACTGAACATCTGCTTCGATCTTGGCCTGCGCCGTTCGATCCAAAATTCGATAGGGAAACAGGAGAGTGAATAGCCGCCCCTGTGGCCCATCGAGCGCATGAGCGGTGATCACAACCCGCCTTGGGTCCAATCCCAGCGCGTTTGTCTCATTCGCGATGACGGTTGTCATAATCGAGGCCAGCAGTTTGAAATTTCCACCCAGAGGTTTTTCCTCCGACAAAGTGCGACCAATTTCATAGCGGAAGGGCACTTTTTTTCCATCAAATGGTCGATCAATTCCTTGGGGCATCTTGGCGCTTTCCCATGGCAGATTTAAGGGATTGAACCGCAACTGCTTCTCGTTTGGCGCGACTTCGAAACCACGAACAGCCCACATGGCGCCCCTCAAAACACGCCGCTTTCTTTGGCTACTGGGCTCGTAAGTGGTTCGCTCTTCTAGTTCCTTGGAGTCGGGAATCAACTCGCGCGCTTCGGCTTCGCTGACTTCTGATTCTTGGATCAACAAAATCACCTGACGGGCCTTAAGATTCTGGGCCTTGAAGTTCATTAAGAGCTTCTTTAAAAGGGGAGATATGTAACCGTTGCCTTCCATGACCCCGAGGGGTCGCGATTGAAAGCGCGAGAGCAGGTCTTCGCAGGTTCCACCAGTCAAAACGGCCTCTTGCTTCGCCGTTCGATAGCGACCCTCCACGGTCGGTTCTAAAAAAGTCTGAACGCCTTCCCAGGTGTTTTCACTGTCGAAAACTAAGACACGGTGGAGCAAAGGCCGCTCGACGGCACCCGCAACAAGGCCGAAAAGCATTAGAATACTCAATAGAGCCAGATTCTGAAGTCGGATCATATATACGGGATAGTAAGCAAGTCGAGTGCCAGGGGAATAAGCGCGCGCCCGCGACTGCGAGCGCGGGCGTGTATCTGCTTACTGCAAGAATTCCTTGTAATCGCGCACTTCGACTTTACCGAGCTTCTGCAGAGTCGCTTCAGCTTTTGCCTTTGGCGCGTACACCAAAATCTTCAGGTTGGTTGGATCAAAATATTTCTTAATTGCGGCATTGATACTCGTCCGATTGATATTGTCCAAATTAGTAAAATAGTTCGTTAGATATTCAACACCTACGCCGTAGCGATTCAGCATCAACAACTGCCGCGCCAAAGCTTCGGGCGTTTCAAACGAGCGGGGGAACTGACCACGCATCAGGGCTTTGACTTCGGTGACTTCGGCATCAGTTACGCCATTAGTGACAAAATTTCGGTAAACTTTAAGTGTTTCTTCAACCGTTTCGCCAATTTTATCAAGGCGGGTGAAGGTGTAAATTCCCATGGGG
>JBEIHA010000068.1:0-11835 GCA_040381635.1 Pseudobdellovibrionaceae bacterium | reverse complement strand
TTTGCTCCAACAAAGAATCTAGCGAATACTGTTTTTTTGCAGGGAATATCACGATTGTCCCATTCTTAGACTCGATTACGACTTCGGAATTTTCGCTCAAATTGACTTTCTCAATTATCGTTTTTGGAATTCGAACTCCGAGCGAATTCCCCCACTTCTGAATTTTTACTGACATTGGATCACCTCTCCATGAAGTATATACAATGTTTAAACATTTGTCAAATTTGAATTCAGCCGAGCCAAGGCACACATTCACCAGCTGTTTCGAAGCTCGCGCCACTTCGTGAACGTGGCTAAGTCCGGCGCACTCAAAAAGGGATTCACCATCAATTCCGTGCCAATCGTCGTCGGCGTAGTGTGGCCCGTCTTAAGTCGTACTTCGCATTCGGCGCGATACTGGGTTACCGCAGCCAAAGGTGCCGCCTGATACCGTTCCACAAAATTCAAATTATTTAGTGTGTATTCATGCCCAAAATAAACCTTAGTTTCTGGCGGCAGCACCGCGAGCTTGCGCATCGACGCAAACATTTGCTCCGGTGTGCACTCGAAAAGTCGACCGCAGCCGGCGGAAAACAACGTGTCCCCCGGAAACAAGGCTTCGAGCCTCGGGAAATAGTAGGCAATCTGTCCTTGCGTATGCCCCGGCACAGTCAGGATCTCGACTTCCAAATCCCACAATCGTTGCAAACCTGAAACGGCGACGCTTGCACCGGGAATCCGTTCGCGATCGACGGCCGAGCACCAGACGGGGGCGCCGGTTAGTTTCGCAAGCTCAGGCACGCCCGTGACGTGATCCCAATGGTGATGCGTGCAAAGAATCGCGTCCAAGCGCAAGCGATGGCTTTCTAAGAAACGCAAAACGGGAGCGGCATCCCCTGGATCAACGACCGCGCAGTGCGCGCCATGAACAAGCACATAAATAAAATTGTCTTTAAGCGCAGTAAGAACTTCGATCCGCGTGCTCATGGCTTAAGCACGATGGCGAGATACTTCTTCACCGTGGACTCCAAACCCTGTTCCAGAGCTTCACAAATCAAGGCGTGGCCGATCGACACCTCTTTAATCTGAGGCACCGAGCGCAGCAAGTAACCTAAATTGGCTTGCGAAAGATCATGACCCGCGTTCACGCCAATCCCCAACTCTTCAGCCACTTTAGCCACGCGCGCATAATCTCGGGTAACCACATCGCGATCAGGCCTAACGAAGGCGTCGGCAAAAGCCTCGGTGTAAAGTTCAATGCAGCCGGGCTTCAATGCCCGCAACGCGGCCTCTTGCGCACCATCAAACTTCGCAGGCTCGACAAACAACGAAACGCGGATGTTCGACTTGCGCAGGCGCTCGATCACTCCACCCAAAAAATCTCGATTCTTGACCAAATCCCAACCCGCATTCGAAGTGATGGCGTCGGGCGGATCGGGAACTAGCGTGGCCTGATGGGGCGGATACTTTTCGACCAAGCGAAGGAAGTCTTTAGACGGATAGCCCTCGATGTTGAATTCGATCGAGTGATTGTGGTCGCGATCGCCGTTGTAATCCTGGACCAGGGCACGCAACACCGGGACGTCGGCGGCTCGAATATGGCGTTCGTCGGGGCGCGGATGGATGGTGATTCCGTGCGCGCCGTACTTCAGGATTTTGTGCGCGAGTGCCGCTACGTTAGGATTGTCTTTGCCGCGTGAATTGCGGAGCGTAGCGAGCTTGTTCACATTGACGCTCAAATGAGTCATGGGCATGCTTTATCATAGGAGCCGCCATGGTCAAAACTTTGATTCTGATTCGCCACGGACATCGCGACAATTCGGTCCGCCTACTCAATAACGGCTTAAGCGAAAGAGGCCGCGAGCAAGCGAAGGCCATTAAACGTTTTTTTGCCGCCCGCTTTCATGAAGAAGAACTTAAGTCGGGGGTTTGGTTCGTCTCCAGCCCCAAGTTGCGCTGCATGGAAACTCTGTTGCCGACGGCCAAGGCCTACAATCGCGAGGTCGACGCCCACCCATTGCTGGACGAACAAAGCGCGAAAGAGACCGGCGCCAAGCTCGAAGAGCGGGTTCAAAGCTTCCTAAAGGAATGGAGCCGCTCCGAAACCGCGGTGACGGTGGCGTCCAGCCACGGCGATTGGCTGCCGCTGGCGATGTTTCAACTTTTAGGGCTTCATTTTGATCCGAAAAAAGGCAGCTGGTTCGAGGTCGAATGGAGCATGGGGAGGGCCTCTCTCAAGTGGCTTATACCGAGCTTTAAGCACTTTTACCCCTAATCCCAAGTTGCTCCCACCCGCAATAGTTGCTAAAGAGACGCTGGTGGAAGATTCATTGGTTCCTTTAAAAAAACGTTTTGAGACCCCCGTGGTCCCGCTCTACACTAAGAGTGGGGAACAGGGGGATTCAATGTTACGTCACATCGATTCGGAGCTGCAGGGTCTTAAGGATTTGGCATTGCAGATGGGCGGTTGCGTAGAGCAAGCGATGGAAAACGCTTGCAAGACCATACTTGGTCGGGACAGTAAGGCGTTCGAAGAAGTTCACCGCCACGAAGATCGGATCAACGATCTGCAAATTCTGATCGACGAATCTTGCGTGAACGTTTTGGCCAAGCAAGCGCCGGTCGCCAAAGATTTGCGTCTAGTGATCGCCATCACCAAAATCAATACGGATCTTGAACGCATGGGCGATCAAAGTTTCAACATTGCGTTGGCGGCGCAAGATCTGTTCAAAGCGTACCCGCAAGTGACCTTGCCCCCTGAAATTGCGACGATGGTGAGCGAAGTGAAGGCGATGGTCAGTTCGGCCCTCGACGCGTTCTCGCGCCGTGACGTTGAGCTTTCACGAAAAGTGATGGAACAAGACGACACTGTCGACGAATTGAAAGACAAAGTTTTAACTGACATGAAAGCGCATATGAAATTGGGCGAAGACCAAGTGGATATAGGTTTGGCCGTCATTATGATTGCCAAGAACTTAGAAAGACTTGCGGATCACGCCACCAATATCGCCGAAGAAGTCATTTACCTCGCGACCGGAAACGACGTCCGCCACGGCGGTCACTCAATGTCCGTGAACTCCTAAAGAAGGTTTTGGCGATGGAAGCTCGCAAACGAGTTTTGGTCGTCGAAGATGAAACCGGCATTCGCCAGTTGATCGCCATTCACTTGAAGCGTGAAGGTTTTGACGTGGATGAAGTCGGTGATGGTGAACAAGCCCGTGGCCTTTTAACCTCCAGACAATACGACATGGTGATTTTGGACTGGATGCTGCCCTCCTTGAGCGGGCTGGATTTGACCCGCTGGATGCGAAAGAATAGTCAACACGCTAAGCGTACCCCGGTTCTTTTTGTTACGGCAAAGACTGAACCTGAACACGTGGCTACTGGTCTAGACGCGGGCGCCGACGACTACATAGCTAAACCGTTCGACACGTTGGTGTTGATGGCCCGAGTGAATGCGCTTCTAAGGCGTCAAGATTGGCTGAAAGCGCTGCCAAGCTCGCAAAGTCCACGTTTGGTCTTGGGTGACCTGATGCTGCACTCACAAACTTTCGAGGTCACCATGAGCGGTGATCGATTGGACCTGACCAGGTCCGAATTCCGCCTGCTTGAATCGTTGTTGCAGAACCAAGGCAAAGTGCTGTCACGCGAATCCATCATCGAGCAAATTCAAGGCGAAGGCGTGAACGTCGTCGGGCGCACTGTCGACACCCACGTCTTCGGTCTGCGCAAGAAGATGGGGAAGTATGCTGACCTTATTGAAACCATCCGCGGCGTCGGATACCGAGTCCGCAACACTGATTTGCCTCTATGAAATCGAAGCACTATTTTCCGGCGCGGTTATTCTTTTGGTTTGTTTCCCAGCAGATCATGATTGCGGGCGTGTTGATTGCGTCCTTTACCTGGGCGCTTCTGTATTGGATTGAGAGTAACGGCGGGGATCCTGATTCGGTCACCCGTGCGCTGCAAGCGACTATAGGTGCTTCGATTGCGGGCATGTTTATTTTTGCGGCCGTTTCATTCTTTATGGTCCGGCGTTTAGTAGGGCCGCTGGGGCGCTTAATCGAAAAAACCAAAAGAATGCGTGAGGCCCCGTTTGAAAGCGAAGACACCGAGCCTGAATCACTGACCTACGATGAACCAGGTGAGTGGTACGAGCTGGAGCGCGCCATCAATAAACTTGGCCGTGATCTACGCGGTAAAACGATCCGCCTATCGCGAGAAAAAACGGAACTGCGCACCATCATGTCTGCGGTGAGCGAAGCGGTGCTCGCGATTTCTAGAGAAAAGCGTGTTCTGTTTTATAATTCTCAGTTTGCCTTTCTTTTTGACCCCTCGACGTCCGACCCCGATGCGCATTTGTCCGATCTCTTGCGCTTTCCCGATGTGATCAGCGCTTACGACGATGCATTAAGAGACGGAACTTACGTGCGACGTGAAATCCACATGGTCACTAAAGGTGATAACCTGGCTCGGTATTTTCAGCTTTCGGTGACGCCGCTTAAGAAAAAGCACAATCAAGAGGTCTACGGTGTTGTCGGGATCTTTTACGACATCACTGAACTGAAACAGGCCGAACGGATTCGTATCGAATTCGTAGGTAACGTTTCCCATGAATTGCGCACACCTTTAACGACCATCAACGGCTATTTACAGACTCTAAGTGGTGATTTTAAATCGGGCCGCACCGATCAGGCGCAGGAGTTTTTGGACATCGTTTCGCAAAATGTGGGTCGTCTAAAAAGTCTGGTGGAAGACTTATTGGATCTATCGTCACTAGAATCCGGCAAGGAACTTCGGATCGAGGCAGTAGACGTACGCGACATCACCGAGTCAGTACTTTCCCAGATCAACACTAAGAATCACAAAATCAAAATCAGCTACGGTTTCGATCAAATGACCGCCGATGCCAAGCGCATGGAACAAGTCTTACGCAATTTAATGGAAAACGCCGTCCGCTACGTGCCCGAAGGGCGCGACGTCGAAGTGCAATGGAAGCGGGGCGAGACGGGTACTTACGACTTGCACGTGATCGACAACGGGCCGGGCATTGCCCCTGAACATCAGGCGCGCTTGTTTGAACGCTTTTACCGAATTGATGAAGCCCGCTCGCGTGAAACGGGTGGTACCGGTATCGGGTTGTCCTTGGTGAAGCACATCGTACAGCGCCACGGCGGGCAGGTCACGATCCGTAGCCAAGTGGGTAAAGGGTCCGAGTTTATCTGCGAATTTCCCGAAGTCTAAAAGACCACACCGACGCCGAACGAGACTTCGTTCTCTTTTTGACCGGCGGCGTTTTGCTTGTGCGCATAATCACCTTTGAACACCAAGTTGGGAATCGGGAAGAAACTTAAGCCAGCGGTGGTCGCCGTCTTGTCTAGAGTCTTATCCGCAGTGAAACCTTGCGGTACGCTCGCCTGCAGATTGTATTTGCTTTGCCGAACGAACAGCCAAAGGGCTTTGTCTTTTTTAAGAAAATTGAATGCGGCCTGTACAGAATTGCCGTTGGCCGAAGCGCCCATAGTTGTGCCGTTGTAAATTGAAATGGCTTCGGAATCATCGAGCTGGGCCCGCGCCGCCATTCCCATAAGTTCGAGCCTGTTCCAGCGCGCGCGTCCGTGGACTTCGAATAAGGCAAAGCCTGCATTTCTTAGGGCAGGATCCTTCTGTGCACTGTTGCCTGCGGCGATCGAAGCGCCCATCAAAAACCAATCGTTCTTCGCGTTCAATCGAAAAACGCCCATCAGATCCGTCGCGGCTGCGTTTTGACCTTGGCTTCGACCGCTTGCCAAAAAAGTTTCACCGCGAAAGCCGCGGGCATCCAGTGAATTGAAAATGCCCAGTTGCAGGTCGGCCCTGGGCCGGTCCACCCACAGACTGAGTCCATTTTCGTGCCAGCTTGAAGGGATCAGTTCGCGTTCGAGTTCGGGCTTCAAAACACTAAGATAGGTCACGGGTTCGTTGCGTGTGTTCGTCCAACCGATGGGGACGAGCTGGTGACCGATGCGCAATCCCGCTTCCGCCTTATCCGAAGTCAGCCAATCGACGTAGGCCATTTGCACAATGGACTGACCTTTTTGATAGGCGATGGTGTTGCTGCTTTCGCTTCCGCCGTTTTCGAAAAGAAATTGGGCGTTGAAGATCACGCGCCGGTGGGGACGAAAAGCTAAGACCGGCGCGACGTTCAAAACATTCGCGCGGTCCACTTGCGCTTCTTGATAAGTGAACAATTCCGAACTTAAACCGACCTGCCAATCGGATTCAGGGTGAAAATAAATTTTCGACGCTGCGGGGCCGAGCTGCGTACGTAATTGATCCGTGTCGCGCAAAATTTCGAATTTCTGAATATTCTCGGGGGCATTTGTTTTCGCGCTCAGTTCTTCGATCATCAGTTCAAGCTTTTGCACGCGAAGATGAAGCGCTTCACCTTCTTCGGCCGCAAAAATGGGAAGGCCTGCGAGCAGCAGGCCAGCAAAAACGAAATGCCTCATCCTTTAAGGATGAAGGCCGTATTCAATTATGTCATTTTCGTAAGCACGAGACGGACATTTGCTGGCCGTTGATCCTAGGCTTCACTTGTAGTCTTGACCCATGGAAAGCGGCGATCACGTAGGCGGGCTTGGTCGGGCGCTGATTCAGAAAAGTGAACTTCATGCGATTAGGTTTACCAGGCACCGGCTGAGCGATCACCATAAGGTCGGTTTCGCTGAACTGAAGGGCGCCCGAGATCTCGGACTCGACTTGGACCGCGGTCTTGCCTTCAACCCGGATGCGGCACAGGACCTGAGACTGGGCTGAGAAGGAAGCTAAGAATGTGATCGCAAGGATGGCGCTCTTCATGGTTTACAGTCATAGGCGGGAGAAATCGCCCGTGCAACATGTATAAGAAACTCTTATTTCACAGATTTTATGGCTCGAGCGCGACTTTTAGCTCTCTCCCGTTTTACGTTAGGGTGGCTAGGGTTTTCAGGGAAAGTGCCGGTTTCTTGGAAGGTTTCTAGCATTTTCTTCAATGTCGGTTGGCAGCTGCCGCCGCAGGCTCCCACTCCCGCATTGGTGGTGTCGAAAATTCGACCTAGAGTTTTACATCCTGAAGCGATTGCGTTTTCCACGCGCTCTTGGGTGACGCCATTGCACAGACAGATAAAGCGTTTGGCTTTATCTTTTGTGACCACTGGACCCATGGACTAAGTCCAAGCGTTGCAGCAACATCTGAACGACTTTGGCTTTCACTTCGTCGTAGTCGCCGCGAATGGGAGCACCCGCTGCAAACATATGGCCCCCGCCTTGAAAAGCTTCGGCGATACCCAACACTTCGAGGCCGCCTTTGCTGCGCAAAGAAAGTTTGTATTCGTTGGGCGCGTCTTCGCGAAAGAGGGCGGCCGCTTGCAAGGTATTGATGTTCATCAGCATGTCGATCACGTCACGCGAATCATCCATGTCTAAGCCATGCGACTTAAGATCCGCATCGAAGAGCTTTAGCACCGCCACTTGACCTTCGCCGAAGTATTCCACTTGGCCAAGGACCTTCGATAGAAAGGCCACTTTGCCCGCTGTGTGCGTGGCGAACAGGTAGCGGTGAATTTCTTCGGCATTATTGATGTGCATGAGAAGTTCGGCCGCAATTAAATGCGAGTTCACGGAATTTTTTACGAACTTGAAAAGCTGGGTATCGAAGGCAATCGAAGTGTAGAGTGCTTGGGCGATGCGCTCGTCCATGCGAATTCCCAAGCCCTTGATGATGAAATACGAAATCTCTCCGGTGGAGGCCGCGCGTGTATCGATAAAAGATCCGGGCGTGGGTTCGGGCCCCTGATTCAGTACCGGATGGTGATCTACGAATAGCACTTCACGGCATTTCTTCTGAAGCTCGGAAAACAGCGGTTCCACTAGGCGGCGGTCGTTGGTGTCGAAAATCAGCGTCAATTCGGTTTCGGTCAGGGGCTCATGGGGGGCTTCAAAAACTTCGAGATGCTTTTCTGGCTCCAGAAAGAAGTACTTCTTAGGGCAAGCGTCGACCAACATGATCCGCACTTCTTTACCGGACTTGCGTAGGGAGTGGTAAAGCGCCAGGAGCGCCCCCAGTCCGTCTCCATCGCATTGCTTGTGCGTGCTCAATAGAACGCTGTGGGCCGATTTTATACGGCGTACTATCGAATCCACATTGAGTTGAGAAAGTCCCGGAGTTCCCATAACTTGTCTTTCATTCTAACGGCGTTTTAGTCGCATTGGCTCGCGGTAAATGTTTTGTTTGACTGCGTCAAATACTTCACTATTATCCCGGGCTTCGTTTTCGAGGGAGTTTTACATGTCCGACAGACAACCGATGACCGTTTCTGGAAAAGCCAAACTTGAGCAAGAACTTAAGATTTTGATCCATCAAGAGCGTCCAGCGATCATCAAAGCCATTGAAGAAGCGCGCGGGCACGGCGACCTGAGCGAGAACGCAGACTACGACGCGGCGAAGGATCGTCAAGCCATGGTCGAAGGTCGTATTGCCGACATTCAAGGCAAACTTTCGAATGCCGAAGTGGTCGACATTTCTCAGCTTCAGTCGAGCAAGATTATTTTTGGCGCCACGGTGGAACTCCAAGATCAAGAGACCGACGAAAAGGTCAGCTACCAGATTGTGGGCGAAGACGAATCCGACGTTAAACTTGGAAAGGTCTCGGTTTTTTCTCCCATCGCAAGAAGTTTGATTGGGAAGAAAAAAGGCGACATCATTGAATTTAAGAGCCCGAAGGGCGAAAAAGAATTCGAAGTCCTGAACTTTTTCTTTAAATAAATCCTAAGGCTTTCCTCGAGAATTGGACGACTGACTTGCGAATTTTACGCGGTAAATCCAATTTGGAAGTATCCATGCGGGGCTTCCCGTGGTTTGTCCTTGGTTTGGTCTTCGCGACGTTCATTGGGGGCGCGGTCCGCACTGTCCTGACTTCAGACCGTGTTCATAAACGCATTGTTGCCGAATTGCGCGGCCGATTTCCGCAGCAGGAATTTCAGATTGGTCAAACCGAGGTCCTGTTGTCACGAGGACTTTGGCCAGGTCTTGGTTTGCGGGTCAAAAACCTCAGTTTTCGGCAAGACGTCTGCGGCAAATTGAGCTTTGTCATAAACGTTCCCGAAGCCGTTCTCCCCGTGGATCTTTTTGCGCTGGGCCGAGGTAAGATGCGCCTTGGGCACGTCCAGCTGAGCGATGGACACATTCATCTTAATTACGTGGCGTGTCCTCCGAAATCCGCGGCGCCTGCTGTCGAGGTGGCTAAGGCCAAAAAGCCTATGATTCGCGCGCCCTCTCTGGATTGGAACAAAGTCAGCGCCCATTTGAACGCCATCGAGATCGAGAACTTCACACTGACTTACGAGCGCAACGTGACCTGGAAGATGCTGGTCCCAACGATGCGTTTCGATTTTGCTGGGGATTTATTGGCCCATGGACAGCTAGAAATCCAAAAAAGTCTTCCTTTTGGAGCGCTTTCGCACCTGGTGGATGTCGAAGCGCAGGGCGACGACCGCGTTATGAACTGGCGCGTGCAAACCGAATTCAAAGAGGGTCGCGTTCAACTGAAAGGGTCCCTGGATTTAAATTCTCAAGGCGCCGAGATTACGGCTTTAGCACACCAGCTGCCCATGAAAGACGTGGTGGCCGAGCTCTATCAGATGGGATTTCTAAAACGCGATCTGCGCTTGAAAGCCACTTGGTTTAGCTGTGGTTTGAAATGGGAAGGTGCTATCGAAAAGCCCGAGCTCAGCCCAGTGGTCGCGCACGATTGCAAAGTTGAAGGCGGCTATGGCCGGGTCGATTTAGAAGAGGCTGAACTCTGGATGGCGCAACTGGCAGAGTTGAAGAAGCCTGCAGTTATAAAATTCAATAAGCTTCAGATGCAGCCGCTGTTAGAGGCCCTAGACCGTGAAGTCCTACCAAAAGTTTTGTCGCGTCCTGGAGTTTGGTCCGGTGAATTGACTTATTCAAATCTCGCTTCTTGGAGCCTCGACGGAAGCTTGGAAAGTGTCGAGGTCGTCTTTTCAAACCGTAGTGTGCGCGGCAAGCAGAGTATTGATAAACTTCGCACCAAAGTTGAATATTCCAACTCAAAAATCCAGGCCACCATCGATGCTTTAGAGATCCACGGCGGCGAATTCGCCGGGCATCTGAAGTTTAACCTGGAAGAAGATTGGCGTAATGGTGAATTCAATGCCGATATCCAGAAACTGCGTCTCAGTTCCTCGATCCAAAATCTTTTGGTGGGCGGTGTCTTGGGTAATTTGAAATTCAGTGGTCGCGGCACTTTACTTGACGGCGAGTTAGGTCGTTGGGATGGGGATTTTGAATTGGAGAACGTCGCGGGCCCCGGTTGGATTGCCGAAGAACTACAAGTCAAATCACGTTATTCCCCTGGGGTGTTCCACCTGGAAGGTCAGGCCAAGAGTGGCTCCCTGAAGCCGGAATGGGGCTATTATCCGCAGCTACGGGTCGTTCAGCCCGAGGCTTTGGACAATGCGGTCGTCTGGCGTGATCTAATCGCGAAAGTGCACATTCAAGCGAACGGTGGACAAATTCATCAGATTTCGGGAATTGAAGGGGAATCAAAGCAACCCTGGCGTCTAAAGGGCAATTGGGCACGCGACGGGGAATTCAACGCGGTTCTTTTTTTAGGAAGGGGTAAGACCAAGAACTTTGCCCTATTTGGTGAAAAGGACGTTCTTAGCGTGCAAGAACGTTTACGATAAGAACTTCGATTCTTGGCTTTTGCTCCAAGTTTTTTCATAACTGCCAACCACCAGAGACGCTATGTTTTCGGCCAATTTCTCTGACCAGCGTTTGTGCACTTTCATCTCCACTTTATAAATGTCGGCCTCTTCGCGATGCGAAAACAAGTAGTCGTCGCTCGAAATAATTTCGTCGACCAGATTCAGTTCGAGAGCGCGGCGACCAAACCAGTATTCGCCCGTGGCCACTTGTTCAAGAACGAGTTTCGGGCGGCATTCCTTAACGAAGGACTTAAATAGAGCATGTGTTTCCTCAAGCTGATCTAAGAATTTGCGTTTTCCTTTTTCGGTGATTTCGCCAAAGACGGTGATCGTGCGTTTGAATTCGCCGGCTGTCATTTCTTCGTAATCGACGTCATGCTTTTTGAGTAAACGATGGAAGTTCGGGACCTGGGCCACGACACCGATCGAACCCACGATCGCAAACGGTGCGGCCAAGATTTTGTCGGCCGTGCATGCCATCATGTAGCCACCGCTGGCCGCCACTTTATCAACCGCAATGGTCAGCTTAAGTCCGCCTTTACGAAGGCGTAAGAGCTGTGCCGCCGCCAAACCATAGGCGTGGGCCATTCCTCCTGGACTTTCGAGTACGACGACGACCTCGTCCTGCTGGGCGCGTCCTACGGTTAAGATGGCCGAAATCTCTTCGCGCAAATTGTCGACGTGTCCCGCGCGGATGTCGCCCTGGAAATCCAACACGTAAATGCGTTTGCGCTCGTTGGAGGTTTTTTTAATGGCCTTGGCCTTTTTCTTTTCGATCTTCGCTTCGACTTTCATGGCTTTACCGTTAAGGATCGAGTTTTTTAGGGCGCGCGCCATGTCCTCGTAACGCTTGTTCATGTTTTCGATCGTGAGCAAGGGCTTGCTGTGGCGCGCCTTAGCCAAGAGACCAAAGAACAGAACAAGGATTACGCCGATCGCTAGGGTGAGGATGGCGACCTTACCGCTAAAAAGCCCTAAGTCCGTTAAAAATTCCATGGCGCCTGCCCTCTCGTTGACCTTGGTCCGGAATGCATCCGAATGTTTCGCTTGAAGAATCGTTTTAACAAAGACTTCGCTAAGATCAAGATATGGTCCTCACAAACA
>JBEIHA010000067.1:0-11866 GCA_040381635.1 Pseudobdellovibrionaceae bacterium | reverse complement strand
GCGGCCACCGCGGCCAAGGTCAAATGCGGAACGAAGCGAGGTTCGCCGCCCGCGGGATCGGCTGACGAAATTCCGTACAACCGCACAACATGGGTGGCGTCAAAGCACACCGGCGCGCCCAAAGTCTGCATCACTGGGATCGAGCGCATATCCGCGACCAAACGATTGTAACCAAAGCAAGCGCCGCGTTCAGTGAGCAGCAAATTTTTATTGCCGGTCGAGCGGATTTTTGAGACCGCGCTATCCATGGTTTCGGGTGCTAAGAACTGACCCTTCTTTACGTTGATGGCTTTACCGGTTTCGCCACACGCCAAAACCAAAGAAGTTTGCTGGCACATGTATGCGGGGATCTGTAACACGTCGACGAATTCTGCGACCATCTTCACGTCTTCCACGCGGTGAACGTCGGTCAAAACCGGGATTCCGAATTCTTTTCGGACCGAGGCCAAAATCTTCAGGCCTTCTTCGGCCATCGGACCTTTCCAGTTTTTTTCGGAGCCGCGATTGTCCTTTTCGTAGGAGCTTTTGAAAATCAGCGGCACGCCTACGCGCTGGGTGATGTCGACCAAGCGACGAGCGGCTTCAAAAATCATTTCTTTGGAATCGATCACGCAGGGGCCCGAAATCACCGCGAGGGGCTGGCCGTCACCGACGACGATCTTGGTTTTTCCACCTTCGACTTCGAAGCGGCGCTTGGGCAGCTCGACGGTTTCTTGGCGGGTTTTGCGGTCGGGGCTAGGGCTTGGGTTTACGTTGGGCGTCGTCATAGGTCTGTGTCCTTCGTCGAATTGTCTGTAATTGCCCATTAACTTACTCCCAATAAGGTCTTCATGTCCAGGACAGAGCCTTGGTCGAGTTGACCTCTCGACCTCGGCCTCGGATAATAAATTCAAGATGTTACGCGTTCTGATGGTTCTCGAAGATTACGGCGAATTGATGTTTCTTCAGACGGTGCTGAAGAAGATCGGTTTCGACGTCGACGCCATTCAGAATCCCCGGCAGCTCCAAGATAGCCTCTTAGCTATGAATCCCGATGTTTTAGTTATGACGGCAAACGGCAAAAAAGTGAAGGGGCTCGAGATGAGCCGCAGAATCAAACGTGTGCGGGGCTTGCCCCGCATTATTTTGATCCGCGGCGGGCAGATGGTGCGCGAGGAAGACCTGAACGTCGATGCTTGGCTTGATAGTCCGGTTGGCGCTATGTCGCTGCTGAACGCGATCGGGGATACTTGTGGACTAAACAAAGATGTTTTATCTGATAAATTTTTGAAGCTGAGACTGCAAGAGGTCAGCGAATCCGAAGCTCGCGTGCTCAAGGTGGATGAAAATCCATTGAGCCAAGCGGAGATGGAGCGGCCATCAGTGGACGCCGGAAATTTCGCGCTTCAGCAGTCCTCAACGCTTTCGAGTGCGGATCGGCAAGAACGCTACAAGAAGTTTTTGCAAGCCGAGATTCCCGAACAGGTCGGTTTCTCGGTCAAACAAGTGCAAGATCAAGTGAAGAGTTTACGGCAAGAAGAGAATGCTGAAGATCTCGCTGAACTCGAACGCCAGCGCAAAGAATTCGTCGAACACCTTTTCAAGAAAAAATAATCTTAGGCACCTTTTCGGGATTTTCCGAACAGATTTTCGACCACGCTGGTGACCTCACGCAAAATGTCGCGATTGGCGCTTCGGTTCTTTTCGAGCTGCTGAGCAAGATCTTTCAATTCATGTTTCGCGATATTCAAGCGTGGATCCAATATATGCGCGGTCCGGAACGCCTGAAGCGCCTGTGGAATCTGACCTTTGTTGCGGTGGAAAACGCCTTTCGCCATCAGGTAAGCGGGCGAGTGGCGTTCTTCGGGCGGCACTTGGTCCAAATTCAATCCAGAATAATTGCGCTCGGTCTTCAGTCCCGCCCAAATACGGTAAGCTTTCAAATCACGGAACTCTAATTTTCTATCCATTAGATTCTGGAACTTTTTAGCGGCCTCTTTGGCGTGACCACATTGAAGTTCTAAAATGGCAGCGCGAAATATAGGTTCGTTTTCGAGCAAGCTTTGCGAACGTTTGTTTTGCAGTAGGATCAAGTATCTGGCGCGCGCCGTATCCTCCGACAAAGTCTTATAGGCTGTCTCGATCTGATTAAAGACCTTCGTGCATTTCTCCATAACTGTGGGCGGGCATTCGGGTGGCAGTACATTTGGGTCGAAGACGGATTTCAAGTCGGCGAAACTTTTGTTCATTTCCTGAGTGCGCGCTTTTTCACCCACGCCCAAAATCTGGAAATAGTTTTGCTCTTTAAAATCTTTCTGCATTTGATTTAAGCGAGCTTCGAGGAATGTGAAATCCTGGCTGTCGTCCGATTTCACCCCAAAATAGGCTTCGCGGTAAAGTAGTTGGCGGAAGAGATAGGGCAGATCTTGGGTGTCGCGAAAGTCTTCGGCAGACATCAATTCGTTCAAGGTGACGGGTTCGTGAAGATGGGAATGAAACTGACCTTGAATGGTATAGGCACCCCAGGCGGTCATGGCCGTCCTGATCCAATCCAGATCGATTTTGGATTTGATCCAGTCCTCCATCAGTCCATCGAAGCGAGTAAGATTTAAAGCGTAATCAGGTTTCGCATACTTGTGCTCCGTCCACTCAAGCGAAACGATGGAATTCTGCACGCATTGACTAAGGCGCAGAGCGAGCTGTTCTTCCATAATGACGGTAATGGCATGTGGGCTTAACGACATGGAATGAATTAACTTTTGACCCAAGAGTTTGGCGGCCGGATCGCGCAGAGCATCCAAGACGTCATCGGGTGAAACGAAGCCGTAGCCGATAGCCAAGCCACCGAAATAAGTGTCTTTATCGGGAGTGCGAACGGAAAAAACGCGTCCGTCGTAAAAAAGAATCGAGTTCACGTCGCCCACGGCGGTGATCAAGGTCAGCTCGCCACTCAGGCGTGTTTTCTGCAAACTCTTTAAGAGCATCGGCACGTGGAACGCATGGATCGTAGGTTCGTTTTCGATAAACTTGACGAGTTCTTGATCCGAAAGTGGATTTTCGTTGTAAAGACTGAGCAAGGGGGAATCATCGCCGGTCGAAAGCTCTGCGGCGAAGGCCGAGTCCACGTGGCCGATCATCTCGTTCAGATCAAACGGCTTGGTCAGAAAAGCGACGCAACGGGTTCGCTCGGTGGCTTCCTTCATAAAGCTTTTGTCTTTGTAAATGCCGCTATAAAGAATCACTTTTGGTTTGCGCACGCTAAGATTCACGATCTCTTCGGCTAGATCCACGCCATTCATTTTCGGTAGCAGGCAATCCACCACCAAACAGTGAAACTCTTGGCGCTGGGCAAGGGTCAGTGCCGAGACACTGGTGCTGCACCAGCTGGCGGAATAACCCTTTCGTTTAAAAGCCTCCTCGAGCGCTTTGCCTTGAGTAGCTTCATCATCGACGATTAAGACGTGAATTCTATTGCGTTTCATCAATGGGCATATCGGCAGAAGGACGAGGATAATTGACATTTTTTGGGTTGCCGGTCTAGGCCTTGACAGAGTAATTTTAGGACTCAGATTATGATGGTCTGAAGGCCACTTTAAAGGAGCAAGCATGGGAACGACAACGACCCCGATCACCGACCAAAGTTTTGAAAAAGACGTACTGCAATCGTCCGTTCCCGTCCTGGTGGATTTTTGGGCTGAATGGTGTGGTCCTTGCCGCGCTTTGGGTCCTAAACTCGAAGAAATCGCCGGCGAAATGAAAGATTCGATCAAGATCGCGAAATTGAACGTCGACGAAAATCCGAACGCCCCGGCAAAATACGGTGTGCGCGGCATCCCGACCTTGATCCTGTTTAAGGACGGTAAAGAAGTCGATCAGATCGTCGGCAATCATCCGAAAGAAAATATCAAGGCGCTACTCGAGAAATACGCGAAGGCGACGACCTGAATTTGTTGCAGTCGTAATGCGTCCTCAATAAATACATGTCTCATTTTAAAATAGGTATCGGCGATAGGCGACGGATGAAATCAACCCCATAGCCGTCATCGTGGTCAGCAAGCTCGATCCACCGTAACTGAGCAAAGGCAAAGGTACGCCCACGATCGGCAGAATGCCGATCACCATTCCCATGTTCACAAATACGGCCCAAAACAAATAACTAAAGACGCCCACCACCACCAAAGCGCCCGCTTTATCCCGCGCGCCAATGGCAATGCGCACGGCCATCAAGTACAAAATCATAAACAAACCTAAGGTCGTCGCGCTGCCGATAAATCCGTGTTCTTCGCTCAAGACTGAAAAAATAAAATCGGTGTGACGTTCCGGCAAGAATTCCAGCTGGCTCTGGGTCCCTTTTTGAAAACCCTTGCCCAAAACTTTTCCGCTGCCTACGGCAATCTTAGATTGAATAGAGTTATAACCCGTTCCACGCGGATCGCGACCGGGCGATAAGAAAGTAAGAACGCGGTTTTTTTGGTAATCCCGCAAAGCAAAATTCCAAACGATGGGGGCGGCGACCACCGCCAGAATGGCGGCGAAAATCAAAATGCTTTTGCGTACCCCGACAAAAATCAACATGGACCCCGTAATCGCCAGCAGCATCATTGCGGTGCCGAGGTCGGGCTGTGTGACGACCAAGAAAAACGGAACCGAAAAGAGAGTCAGTGGCCAAGCCAGCTCGACTAAGCCCAGTCCTTTTGGGTAACTGTTTGACGAAACGATCCTCGCCAGCACCAGCACCATGACCCCTTTCATCGTTTCCGAGGGCTGGTAGCGAAAAAACCCAAGATCGATCCAGCGGGTCGCACCCAGGGAGGTTTTGCCGAAGAACTCAACAAACATCAATGCACCGACGTTCAGTCCGTAAAGAATGTAGGCGATGCGAATAAAGAATTTGTAGTCGATCAAAGTCACCGTTAAAAAAACCGACCAACCGACACTCAGCCAAGCCAACTGCATCCAAAAAAGATCCACTTTGTCCGTCGAGTACATGCCGTGGGTGGCACTGTAAAGATTAATCAAACCGATCAAATTCAGGGCCAGAATCACGAACGCGAAATTCAGATCCAGACGGGAAAAGCGATTGCGTTCTTCGACGTTGAGCCCGGCGTTCAACATTTCGGTGCCTAGTCTCATTCGACCTCCTCGTCGACCGCCGGAGGTGGGTTAGGTTTCGCCGCGACCGGTTTCACCTTCGAGCCTTTAGCGGCCTTTTTCTCGATCGCGGCTTTGATCATTTCCGGATGATACTTTTCAAAATAGGCTTTCATGATGTCGGCGACGATCGGCGCGCCCCCGCGTGAACCGGTACACGAGTGCTGGGCCAGTACCGCGACGGTGATTTCGGGATTTTCCACCGGGGCGAAGGCGACAAACCAGCCATGGTGACGTTGGGTCAGAGGTCTTGAATCGCAGCGATTGTAGATTTCCTCGGCCGAGAACGAGCGCACTTGCGTGGTTCCGGTTTTGCCGGCCATCTCAATCCCTTCAACTCGGGATCCGCGTGCTGTTCCGGCATCTCCCATAACCACGCGGCGCATGCCTTCGCGCACGGCTTGAAAAGTCGATTTTTCGATGATCACGCCGAACTCGTTGGGTTCGCTTGCGTCGCGCACCATCTGCGGCTGAAACTCTTGGATGACTTTAGAGTCTTGGCCAAGAATTCTTTTAATCAAGAACGGTTTATAGACTTTTCCGTCCAGGCCGATGGCATTGTACGCGACCGCCATTTGCAGGGCGGTGACCAAGACGAAACCTTGGCCTATCGCGTTCGATAGGTTTTCCCCCGGTTGCCACTCTTCGCCTAATTTTTTAACTTTCCACTCACTGGTGGGAATCAGCCCAGAAACTTCCTGGGTCATTGTGATTCCGGTTTTAGCACCAAGGCCGAGCACCTTGGCATAAGGGGCCAAGCGGTCGATTCCCAGTTGGATGCCCATTTTGTAGAAGAAAACGTTCGAAGAAATTTCGATCGCTTTGATCACATTGATCAGCCCATTGTTGACCTTGTGGGACTCGTGGTAAACTCGACGACCGAACTTCAGGCTTCCGGGCGAGTTGATCAAAGTGTTCGCCGTGACCACTTTTTCGGAAATCGCGGCTAAAGCTACGATCGGCTTAAAGGTCGATCCCGGCGAGAAATGATCCTGGATCACTTTGTTGCGCAACGGTCGGAACGGGTCATTGATCAGCTGCGCCCAAATCTGCGGCGGAATTCCTGTCGAAAAATTATTCGGATCGTAAGAGGGCGTATTCACCCAAGCCAAAACCTCGCCGTTATTCTTCATCACGACCACGCCGCCAATGCGCGGGCCTACGGCATCTTGTCGATTCATGGCTTTGTAGGCAGCTTCTTGAATGTCCTTGTCGATGGTCAAGACCAAGTTGCTTCCGGGAATTGCTGGTTGAGGCTTAAAGCCAAAATAATTCGGATTGTCGCCAGGGGCTTCGCGCCCACGGGCGTCCACTTCGACGAAGGCCACGCCGTCTTTTCCCCGGATGGTAGTGTCCCAGGTTTCCTCTAACCCACTTTTGCCGATGATATCGCCTTGATCGAAGGCAAACTTCCCTTGATAAAATTCGTTGAACTTAGGTATCTGGTCGCGCGAAATTTCACCCACGTAGCCGAAAAGCTGTGCGCCGTTTTCGGCCAAATTGTAGTACCGCAAAATGGATTCGTTCAGGTTAAGTCCGGGAAAATCCCAGCGCAAAAGTTTAAGTCGGAAGAATTCCTCGAAAGACAAATTGTCTTTGACCTTCACCGGCCTGAACGGGCCGTCCCGTCGTTGCGATTTGCGCACCAAATCTGAAATCGCTCGGCCACTTTGCCCAATGATTTGGCCAACGGCCTCCGAGGTTTCTTCCAATTTCTTGGCGTACTGGGGCGAGATGGAAGCGTCGAAGCCCGGCAGATTGTCGACGAGCACACGGTTTTCTCGGTCCAAAAATAATCCGCGGGGTGAGGGAAGCTTGGTCTCCTTCACACGGTTTTTTTCCGAGAACTGGCGCAGCTCCGTTCCCGACATGATTTGCAAAAACCACAGGCGTCCAAGAATTAGCGTGCAGCCGATAAAGATCACCGCGTAGATGATTTTGTAGCGGGGTTGGTACTCCCTTGCTTCTTCTTCGGAGGTTTGTAGGAAATCGCTCATCGCGGACCTACTCGTCCTTCGGCGCCTGCATCCATCAACGACACTCGGTCGAAAAATTGATACAAGCGATAAACGGGGAAGCTGGCTAGCATGGTTAACAACGCCGAGATCAGCCAATCAAACACTTCGGGAATAAACAGCGGATTTTTGTCAAACCAGCGCGAACAAAGCCAAAAGAAGAAAGGCGCGGTCAAAGAGGCGACGGCTACCATCAACATAAAGAAAGTGGGTCCGCCCCAGAACACGCGCTCGCGAATCAGGATCAGCGTCAGGGTCATAATTAGTCCGTAAATCAACATCGCTTCGAACGGAAAAACCGTGAACGAGGAAAAAACAAAGGTCAGCAGGTAGGTCATCAGCGTAGCTTCCCAGAGTGGACGGGTGACGCTCATGTAAACCAACACCACCAGCCAAAGCATGGGCGAGGGGAAGCGTCCAAACACCAAAAACCAAAGCGAAGTTTGCAATGCCGTAAAGAGTCCGGCCGTCGCTAACATCAAGAAAAGGCTAAGCGCCCAGTACCAAGGTATCTTCAATCTTCCGCTCCCACATCGGTCGGCGGTGTTTTCGGAGTGAGATCTTGGTGATTCGCGTTCAGTACAATAAAGAGCTCTTCTAAGTTCAGCGGTTCAACGGCGGGCTTAATACCCACTTCTTGAGTCATGCCGTAACGACTTTTATCGATCGACGTGACCGTGCCGATCGGAAAGCCCTTCGGAAACAAATTGAACAGACCCGAGGTCACGACCAAATCACCAACTTTGACGTCATCGCTTCTTTTCAGGTAGCGGAGGCGGCAGTTGGTGCGGCTCATACCCTCCACTAAGCCTTGGGCGCGAGATCTTTGAACAAGCGCGTCAATCACGGCGTAGCGGTCTGTTAAGAGCAAAATCTGCGAAGACTCGTTCTCCACCCGAAAGGTGTAGCCGACGACGCCGCCGATGGTCAGGGCCGCCATATTTTTTTGCACACCGTGGCTTAAGCCTCGGTTGACGGTGATGGTGTTGTGATCGGGCAGCAGGTCGCGGGCGATCACGCGGGCCGCCAGCAGGTTCATTTTGTTCGCCTGCTTGAAGCCCAGCAGCCCATTCAGGCGTTCGTTTTCCAGCTTAAGCTCGGTGAAGGCGCTCAATTGCGCGTTCAGCTCGGCCAATTGACTTTTTAACTCCGCATTCTGTTTTTTTATGCCGATCAAATCCAAGTACAACGAAGTGGTTCCCCGGACGCCAGAGGAAAAGCTGGAGAAGCCTCGCTGCATTGCGCTTGCGGTGAAAGTGAAGGGCCGCGTGAACCACAGCTCTTCCTCAGACTTTCGCTGCATGTTAATCGCGATCAGGGGAACGACGATCAAGGCGATGACCAAAAAGACTTTGCGCACATCAAAGGTGAAGAAATTCATTTGTATATTGGTCGGTCCATTCAGGACCTCCCTCCTAAAGAAAGGCTAGGCCATCTGTAGTTCAGGATCAACAATCTCCTTGAAAAAAGAGTGAAAACTTATGACTCTAGGGAACTTTAAAAGAGGAAAAGTCACATGTTCGAAAATATGAAAAAGTATCTTCATCCCAAAACCGGTCGCGGCGGCCAAGGCTTCGGCTGGAAGAACTGGGTCGCCTACATACTTTTCGGGGCGATCATCATCGTCTTCGCGCTTTTTGGGTTGGACCATAATCAAGGTCAATCCAGCACGGGTGGGGTGGCTGCGGTGGTGAACCACGAATCTATTTCGATTGCCAAATTCCGCCAGCGGCTCGAAAGCAAAGAACAGAACATGCGTTCGGGCATGGACCAATTTCCCGAAGCTCAGCGGCGAATGTTTGTGCAAAAGATGCGTAAAGAGACTTTAGATGAACTGATTCTCCACGAAGTGGTGTACCAAGCCGCGTCCGCTCGGGGCGTGATCGCCGCCGATGGCGAAGTTCGCGAATACATTCGGCAGATTCCCGTACTGCAAGAAAATGGTGTTTTTAAAGGCGATCGCTACCGTCAGTTTTTAGAGCAAATGGGTCTTACCGCCGCTGACTTCGAGCGCGAAGTCCGCAAACAAATCGTGACTCAAAAGCTTCAGGAACTTTTCGTCGGTTCGGCCACGCCCAGCCGCGAAGAATTGCGCCGCAACCGTCTTCTGGCCAACCAAAAAGTCAGCATCCGTTTCGCCGAATTAAAAGAAGCCGAGCTGGGCAAAATGCTCACCGAAAACGACGTCAAGACTTTCCAAGAAAGCAAGAAGGCTGAAATCGAGAAATACTACAACGAGAACAAAGTTGAATTCACTAAACCAGAACAAGTGAGGGCTCGCCACATTCTTATCCGCGTGGACGACAAACGCGACGATGCGGCGTCAAAAAAACTAGCGGAAGATTTACGTAAACAGGCCACGCCCTTAAATTTCGCCGCGCTCGCCTCGAAAAACAGTGACGACCCGGGTTCGAAAGCCAATGGCGGGGATTTGGGCGAATTCGGCCGCGGCCGCATGGTGCCCGCATTTGAAGACACCGCTTTCAAGATGACGGCCGGGGAAATCAGCGAAGTGGTGAAATCCGACTTCGGCTACCACATCATTTACGTCGAGAAAAAGAGCGAAGCTCAGACTGAAAGCTTGACTGACGCTTCACCCAGCATCGCGCGTCGTTTGCTGGTGCGTGGGCAATCGGGAGAAGCCGCGGGTTCACTTCGCAAATTCACTGAAGGCGGTGACAAACGCGCTCTCGAATCCGAACTTGCCCGCGCCGGCGCGAAGTGGCAAGACTCGGGCGAATTCGATCTATCGTCCAGTACCATTCCCAAGATAGGTGAAAGCCCGGCCCTATTGGCCGCCGTATTGAAACAAGGCCCGAAGGGCGGCTTGGTTCCCCAGGTCATTTCCCACCGCGATGGATTCGTCGTTGCCGAAATCGTGTCTTGGAAAGAAGTTCCGGACAAGGCCACCGAAGTGGACGGCCTCGAGCGCATGGTGGCTTTCCGTAAGTCTTCGGATCTGATCGAAACTTGGTCTAAGGATGTTGAAGCTAAGGCTTCGGTTCAGCGGAACACGCGATTGTTTCAGTAGGTCTGCTGACTTTGGGCCACTTGTGGCGTTATTCGCGCCCGGTGATATCCCATTCAAAACCGATCTCGGTCAGAAGACCGCCCAGATCAATCGTCTTTTCTTCGATCATTTGGTTGCCGCCCATATTTCGGTAAAACTTGATGGTCGGATTGTCTTTTAGAACCCAAAGATACATTGTTGGGAAGTTTCGCTCTTTGAGATGGTCTTTGGCCACTTGGAACAGAGCCGCTCCGATGCCTTTCCCTTTGTATTCGTTGAGGCAGTAAATAGCGGTGACTTCGCCTTTGCCGCTGTGGCCCTCATCCCTTGCGGGTTCGACGGCACAGAAACCAATGATTCCATTTTCGGCACTTTCCGCTACGAAAACAGTGGCCGGAGTTTTTCCCCTGACCACGGACTTCCACCAAAGCATCCGGCGCCTAAATGACAGAGGTCGTGAATCCAAAACTTGGTCGGGCACAAGTCCGCGGTAAGATTGCTGCCACGCATGTGTGTGACAGCTTGCCAGTTCCGCTTCATCTCCCGGAAGTCCCTTGCGAATGAGCGTATCGCCGATCAGCGAAAATCCATTTGGAAAAGAAAATCCATCTCCTGAATCGCGGAATTCATGGACGCCGACCACGGCTTCCAAATTCAGTGGACCGTAGATGTGGGGAAATAGATTGTTCTTCTCGCCTTCATATTTGACTTCGGAATTGACGAGCTCTTGATGGACCTGCAGAAGCAGTAGACCGGACATCCCTTTGAATAAAAATTCCCCGACTTTCAATACCTGATGGGGTCGCGAAAGATGAATGAAGCCTTCAAGCTTCAATGTGTCGGCCTCATATCGACCATTGCGTTGCGCTGTTTCCCAGTCACTCTTATGCGTGATGTGAAAAATCGTTCTCATCGCTTCACTCCATCCTTTTGAAACTCGGCCCGATAGATCCGGACTTCTAAGCGGACTCCAGCTTCAATTCATATTGAAATCCCTCTTTAACCAAGAAGTCACGGATTGCAAGCTGTATCATTCCCATTTCAGGTAGCTCCAACTTAATTCTTCAGCTTCACGCCATGCTTTGAGCACCCGCTGTCGCAAAGTTTTGTCTTCTATACGTATGTAAGAAAGCAAATTTTTCGTTACCAAATGTCTCATTCTAAGACCCTGGGAACTTTTTTGTTCGAAACACGTCCCAGGGTTGGAAATTCGAAAATCTGTCTAAGCGGTTGGGACTTTCGTCCGGTAAGCTTTGAGTACACAAGGGAAGTAATTTGAAGATTTCTTCGATGGCTCGGCTGATGTTAGTTTTGTCGTCCTGCTTAAGCTTTGCCGTCGAGGCCAATGCTCAACAGTACGTCCCTGGCGAAGTGATTGTTCGCTTGAAGGGCGATTCCCAGTCCTCTGAATCCTATGCCTTTTTAGGAAAAGCCCATTACAGCAAAGCCATGGATTTAAAAGAGTCATGGACGGGCATGAACATGTACCATTTCAAAGTCGGCAAGGGCCAATCGGTTGATCAAACCGTGGCCGACCTAAGAAGAGACCCGGCTGTTCTTTATGCCGAACCCAACTATATATTTTCAAAGGCTTCGGACACCGGAATGCACCAAAGCTTCAGTGCGGCAGACATCCAGGCTGCGTCGGTGGACAATTCGGCGCAATCGGTTTACATGGCCACTGGCGCCCCTCTCGGCGTTCAAAATATTT
>JBEIHA010000066.1:0-11960 GCA_040381635.1 Pseudobdellovibrionaceae bacterium | reverse complement strand
TGCGGCGGGTTACAGGGGTTTGGGTTTAACGAGCAAATGCAATGCCACCCAACAATTATCGCGGGGTTTCAGAGGCTAAATTCCGTATCCGACGCGATAAACCAGAAGTCCCGTATCGATACGAGTTCCAGGGTCGGGATGATAGTTGAAATTGTAGTAAGAAAATCCCAAATCGAAACGATGCACGTTCGGCAGGATTCGGCTCCAGGTAAATTCAAAATCCATACCTTTGTTTTCAAAACCAAACGGATCCTTGATGGGAATGTAGCGGGCTTCCAAAGTGATTTGGGTTTTTGGTCCGGCCGTGTAGCGTGCACGAACGCCGCCTTCAAATGCAATCAAATTTGAAAAACCAAATGGGCTTCCGTTGGAGATAAAGGTCAAATAGCTAACGCCGACTAAGTATTCCATGCGCCAGCGTGAAAGTGAATTCTTGGGGCGACGATAAACAAAATCAGCCTTCCCGCGAACGAGTTGCGGGCCAACATCAAGGGGTGCCGCATCGATAGTGACACCAGTGGCTTCAGCGCTAACGTAGACCGAGTATTTGGCTTCCGTGTTTGGCCAATCGACTTTGCCATAAACCAAACCAGTGAACGACTTGAAATAAACAGATCCAGTTTGTGAATAGTGCAGAAAGCCACCGCCAATCCCGATCAAAACGGCGTCGAATGGTGAGACCCGCTTAAATTCTTTCGCCTCGGGCGCGTAAATAAATACGCGTTCAATCATTATTTCCTTGTTGGGGCCGATGGCGGTCAGTGTGATTTCGCTCACTTTACCGAAGACATAGGCGGGAATAGAAAAATCGCCCTCGGGTGTAGTGAAACGCACAGGGTCGGTACCTGCGCTTAACGTCCAACCGCTTCGACTGAAGCGACCGCGGACCTCGACGAGTGATCTAAAACCACCTTCACGTGCGACCAACATTATGGGAACTTTGGCCTCGTGGATATAAAGATCCTGTAAGCGCAGTTTGGGGTCCTTTTCGCGCAAGATATGGGCGGTCCAAACGGGCTTTGGGGGTGGCGGGGGCTTTGGCGTTGCCTCGTCTTGCGCGTGCGCGTTGCCGAAAGTCATTAAGATAAAAATCAAGGCGCAAAGCTGCATCAAGCTAAGTGTGACTGAATGTTGCAATCTGGGCAAATTACTTTTTAGCGGCAGGAACTCTTGAGCGCAGGGGTCCCTTCAAGTTGAGCTTGGTCTCTGCAGGCTTTTTTATCCCGTCCGGTTGGTAATACAAAGTAAACCCGGCGTAAATTCTGTCGGGATCGTGAATCAACTGCCGATTGTTGTCCCAAAGATGTTTCCAGCGCTTAGGGGTTCCGTAAATTCCACGCGAAATCTTTGTAAGAGTATCGTTTCTACGAATCAAATAGGGTAAGCCGTTGCGTTCGATCACGACGTACTCAACACCTTTGATTTTCAGAATTGTGCCTTCGACCAGTTGATTGAAGTCAGGTATGCGATCCCGGTTTTCATTGAATATTTCCCGCCACCGATAAACGTTGCCAAACTTCTCGAAGGATATCTTCATCAGAGTGTCATCGCGCTTCACCATGTACTCTTCGTTGCTCGTCGGTCCCGACGGTTTTTTAGATTTTTGCGCTTTCCCCTTAGGTCTTGGCTCGGGTTTCTTTTTCTCTCCACTGGATACTTGAGCCTCATCACATGGGCAATTTTGTTCGGGTTCAGAGGGGACATCAACAGCCTGGCTGGGGTTGCGAGATGCGGGAAGGGGTGGATTTATTGGGGTGACGCTACCACCACTGGCCAGGATAGAGATATCTTTGGCGATCTCGACCGGTAGGGGCACGGTCAGCGTGGTTCCTGCCAGGCTCGAGGGAATAGGCGGCTGGTCGGGCTTGTCTGAAAAAAAAGCGCAGCCCTGAATCGAGGCAAATAAAATGCCGCCGACAAATGCTCGGACCCAGTCAAATTTATGACACTTTCCCATGTCCAGCGTTTCGGTCGGCTGCGGGCTAGGCTAGAGCGGGCCGGTGAAAAACCGGCCCTCTCCTAGGCTTCGGTCGTGCGTGGGGGCATAGGTGGAATGGGTGAAAGCTTTTCGGGCCTAGCAATTTTCATCAGCTGCATCGCCTGGTGGTCGAGTTGTCGTTGCGAGTTGGCAATTGCTGTTTTCAAAAAGTCACGTTGCTCAATCATTTGGTTGAAATTGGCTTCTAGGCGCGGGCGCTCAATCGATATCACCGGCGTTTTGCGCAGCAGGATTTCGACCTTACCCAGCTCGAATTCAGTCAAAGCTAGGTAGTCCTTTAGTGGGGCTAGCGTCGTGGCCGCGCGAATTTCGTCGGCGAGCAATCGAGCTCGACGTAGAACTTCTGACTTTTCTTCGCTAACGCTTGCGGCGTAAGTGCGTAATTGAAACTCGCGTTGCTGCAGTTGCGCCGAAAGTCGTTCAAGCTCGGCTCGCTCGCCTTTCACTTTTTGGTCATTTGCTAATCCTAGAGCAGTGGTATTGTTCCTTTCGGCCGTCAGTTGTTCACGAATAAATTCGCGTTCAGATCTTAGTTCCTCGACAATGCTTCGTGAGGACTCGATTTGTGCGCGTGCCGACTGAAGTTGGGAGTTCAAGGTAGTGACCTCTTGCGCGATGCTTTCTTGCGACCTTTGAGCAGCATCACGTGCTTCTTTCAACTGATCGTTGAGGCGCGCGATATGCCCTTCTAGTTGACTGCGAAGATCGTCGCGCTCTTGACCGGCGCGACGAAGCTCTTGGATCGATTCATTCAGTGAAGATTCGACAAAATGAAAACGCTGAATTTCCAAATCCTTTTCCTTTTCCGCGCGCGACATATTCGCCAATGTGACAAGCTGTCGCTCATTGATCTCACGCTGGACTTTTAATGCAGTACTCAGTCCCTCGATCTCGGCGAGCTGGGAACGTAAAGACTCGGTTTGAGACCTATTGTCGGCGCGTAGAGTGGAAATTTCGACCGACCGTTCTTGAAGTGATCGTGACTGTTCACCAATAATGCAAATTTGCTTTTTTATAATTTCCTGACTTTCCCGCCATTCCCGAATTTTAACATTGAGCTCGTTGCTCATATCGGAAACCGCAGACTTTTGTGCTTCAAAACTGGCTTCGGCAAAGTTTTTGGCGTCGACGGCGATCTTCAAAATTTGCGCCGCCTGACCGGCATCGTTCTTAGCTTGCGCATGAATTCGGTCCAGCTCGGCGCGCGCTTCGATTTCGCGTGCTTTAACTTGTGCATGGGCCTGACGCTCGCTCTCGAGGGCTCGGCGAAGCTCGGTGGCTGTCTTTGTTAAGTGCGCACGCTCGGCTGCGAAAGTGGCCTCGCGCTGCTCTGAAGTCTTCTTGGTTTCAGACAATTCGCTTTCAGATTCCCAGCCGCTTTGTGCCAGCTCTGCCAGTTGAGTGCGGAATTTGGCCTCTTGTTCGTTGATTATCGCTTCAAGTCGAGCGCAATCATTTTTTGCTGCGGTCAAAGCGGAAGTCAGTTCAAGAGCTTCATGACCGGAATTCCAAGCTACTTTTCCCAAATCAGAGAGCTGTGAATGAAAAGATTCTTGGGCCAAGGCCAAACTCTGCTCGTGCCGCCTTTCGATCGTAGCAAGGATATTTTGATGGACCTTGGTCAGAGATTCCTTCTCAATTTGAAAGAGATCTTCTGTCTTTTTTGCCTGCTCTTTAAGGGAATTCAGATGCTGGTGATCTAGGCGACGCTCCTCTTCGATTTGTGCGATTTTTTGTTCTAATTTGGCGACTGTGCCTTTAAGGCTTGCGGATTTTTCAGCTTCGTCATTGATGGCGTCGGCGTAGATTTCAACTTCCATCTGAAGGTCACGGATTTGTTCCCTTAGACTGCCTTCGATGGCGCTTAATTTTTTGATTTGTAATTCGGCATTCCAGCCGATTTCAGCGGATCCATGAAGTTCAGCGTTGCGCCGGCTTAATTCATTATTTCGTTCACAAAGCTCACGCAAACGCGAACTGAGTTTTGCCTCAAGATGGGGGATATCGCCCGCAATGGATTCCAGAAAATCATGCGTGGACACTAGTTTTGAACTTTCCATGTTTACTCCTAGTGATGTTTTCGGAGTGTCGCCGTCTCTTCTTGAGACGGCGTTAGGAATCTCGACTTAAATCCCAGTCTGGCGTTCGGCTTGCATGACCTTGGCTCTTAAGGTGAGCAGACGGCTTTGCGCGGATCGACTTAGGTCTGCTATTTTGCTGCGGTCAATGGCGCCGAGGGAAATGGCTGAATTTTGTTCGTTATGCAAACGACTGATTTCGGTCGTTGCTTCTTTTAAAAGTCCATACAAAGAACCGTGATAAAACTCCTTCATCAGTAATTCCGAGTTGACCTCCTGAAACAAAATTTCAATCTGGCTTTGCAGGGCCAGCCATTGGGGATGAAATTTGCTCCAGCCATTGGATGATTTGAATCTTGAATTGGTTTCTGCAAACTGCCTTTCCAACAATTCAGTCACTTGGCGAACCTCGGCCAGTTCGCTTTCGGCCTGAATGCGCAACTTGCCTTGGTAGATCTTGAGCTTCTCTTGATATTCACTGTTTTTTGTACCGCCTAAAAAGAAAGTTTTTTGAGTCAGCGGGACGCCTTCTTTCAAGATGGTCAGCGTGTAATCCCCTGGGGCTAAAGGCTGACCGCCAGCTTGTACAAAGGCCGGGGTTTTGGCGAAGTTGTTTTTGACTATGAGATTGACCGAGGTGTCGTAATAAAAAGAATCCACCATTGAGTCACGCAAACCTTCAAGACGAGCCTGAAGGCCAGTCCCGTTTTTGGCATTAGATGCGATATAAAAGCGCGGTTCACGCAAATTCATCGGGACTAAAGCCGCGGCGGCACTGTCCCCCAATGATGGGTCATCTTCGGTGATGGCGCGCAATTCCTTAGCCTCACGCGCAGTCAGATCCTTCAAGGCGGGAAAGCCAGATCTATTGAACTGCCAAAGAGCGAGCGAAAGCAAAGCGGTGCCCGCGAAAATAGCGACCAAACGGACATAAGGCTTCCCCCACTTAGAGACTTCCAATTTGGACTCGGCCATCCAAAAATCCGAATTGAACGCGAGCGGAGGCACCGTTTGACTATCTGGCGGAGTGAGCGGCAAAGCCACGCCTGGTGACTTGGGCGGGCTGCCGGTCCAATCTTCTTCGGGCTCGAGATAATCTAAGAACGAAAGTGCCGATTGGCTTAAATCAACGTCGGCCGTAACCGATGGATCGTTGTCCTGAAATTCCACCACGCGGGCCAGAGCTTCCCAATCAAGCATTCCTTCTTTCCAAACCAGATTCGCCCCCGCAAGGCCGCCTTGTTCGATCGCACTTCGGATTTGGTTTTCTGAATAGGGTCCACGATACCGGTCATCGATTAAGACGAACCACTGTTTTGAACTGTCGCTACTCGAATTTTTTTCTGACAACATCCTTCAAATTTTAATTCACCATCGTAAGAAGGAAAAGGCCAGTCCATGCCTATTCCATCGACAGCCTACAGCTAACCTAAAGCCCGGTCGCTCATCTCAATTTGAGACAAGTGTCCAGAATTCTGGCCCCGAATGACTCACTTTCATACGTTTGTTGCGAGTTTTTGCTAACCTGAGGGGGTATGCGAATCGTTAAAGTCTTATGTCTGCTGATTTTTGTCTTAGCCATTGGCCCGTCTTTACGCGCCGAAACCATCGCGGCTCCCGACGAAGGCCAGGATAGGCAGCCATCAGTGCCGCAGACTTCGCCCGATCGGCCCGTGGTTATTCCGGTCCTGCAGTCGAGACCTCCGAAGCAGACCTCGCGCCAACAGCGCGCCATCCAACGCGATCAAAAATACCTTGAGGAATTAGAAAAGAGCTATCAATCCGTCGTCAACACGCCGGCACCCAATCCGGCAGGGGATTTCACGGCGGCCGCCGACAGTGGACCTTTCGCGCAAACCGCAAAAGAATGCGGCGAATCCAGGCAGGCTCGCAATACTCCGGCTAATCACGGCGGGCGAACCATGTGTGGTCGAGCGGTGGCCGAAATGATCAAGTGCATGGCGCCCTCGATCGGGGGAGCTTCGAATTGCCAAGGTAACTGCGGGAACGGCAAAGATTTTGTTCGTTGTACGAACGGTCAAATGGACAAATGCGGTTACGCCAAAATTAGTCCGACCGATGAGCGCTGTAAACAAGCGGGCGCCGTTTTGTCCTATACAAAGAGCCCCACTTCGCGCGGGGCCATGTATGGGCACGTTGAATTTGTTTGTGGCGCCAACAAGTACTGTTCGGTTTACCGAGCGCCGCACGATCGTCCGTGGCCGCGCACGCCCGCGGATTCATGCTGGTTTCCGAAAGGCACCACCAACACGAGGGGCCGTTAATGCGAAAAACTTTTTTGATTGTGGCTTTGTTCGCTGCTTCTCTGATCGCTCACGCTGCCGGTGAGGACGACTATAAAAAACTCTCTCAAGCTTGTCGCAGCTGCAACGACATAGAAAACCTGGTCGTCAAGCACAACACCGAACTCTCACCCGATCAACGTTTGGACTACGCGCTGAAGATCGCCAAGATCATCGAAAAAATATCGGTGAAAAGTAAAAATGAAATCGAACAGAAGCGCGAAACGTATTTCGCGATCAACGGTACCGTTCAGGTGCTGGACGACGATTTCGACAGCGAAACCGTGGTGCGTTTACTAGATCTACGAACCCAAATTCCTAAGTCCTTCGATTACGTTTTGTGGCGATTCCCACTCGTTCATCAACAGCGGATCATCGAACGCATGAAGGCCTTCAAAGAAGACAAGATCCGTCCGAAGGCGCAAATTCCCGAAGCCAAAGTTATTGAACCGTAGAGGGCGATTTCAATCCCGCCAAGACCCGCAGTTCGCTATCCATAAAGCGCGCCGTACCCGGGTAGGGACTTTGAAATCAAATATTCGTAGTACTTTGCAGCTTCATCGTAGCGGCCAATTTCGGTCAAGGCTCGGGCGTAAACCGGGTGCTACACATCCGCCTATCGCAGGGCTAGGTCGCCGGCTAGAATTCAATCTCAACTCAGGTGCTGCGCCATTTTATCCGCACCATAGTGTTTGATCGCGGCTCGCTGGTTACACGATCTACAAAGAAGGCGCATATTTTCAAGCGTGTACGGGCCCCCCTTAGCTTTAGGTTGTCGGTGATCTTCTTCGACGGCGTGTACTGATCCGCAATTGGAACACTGGTCATGGTCACGCTGCCAGATCTGCCTTTTGATTTGAGCTTTGGAATTTGGTCGCGGCGAAACGACTGGTTTGACGGGCTGAAAAGCTTTTAGACCAAGTTCAGTCAATTTATGAATCAGCTGTTCGAGACTGATCCCAGGATGGGAATGAGCCAACATGCCCTTGAGGTTTTCTAAGTTTTGAATGGTCGCTTCTTTTGTGGTGAAGGTCACTTCAAAAGTGTCCTCAGCGATCATCTTGATTTTTTCTTTAAACCTGATTGGAGTGTCAGCTAGGGAAAAGACTATCTTCTGAGCTTCGCGCCTAGTTTGGCCGGCCACCTTCTGAAGAACCGCGACCTTCTCATCTTGATGTAAGGCTTGGCTGTTTAAAGTCCGCGTACAACCGACGTCGGTCGATCTCTTTGATGTGATGAAGAATGGTGACGAGTAACGCACTCTCTTGTTTTACCAGAGACTTCGAGTTCAGCATCAACTGTGTATCGCTCAATTTAGATAAATCCATGTGGCCTCCAATTGTAATGAATTTGAACTATAGCTTACGTTTTCAAATTCGATTTTTTGAAAGCAGGACGGCTTATGAGCGACGAAGAAAACAAATGCGCGGGCCGGGATGTATTGATAAATTGCGAGCAGCAGTAGAGCTGTGAAGTACTTAAAGATCTCGCCTTTCACAGACGTCGATCAACAAAAAGGGCTTGCTGATTTTACGCCTAAGGCTGTCAAGAAAATTCCAACAAATTTATTTTTTAAAAATAAACTAAAAGTGTTTGTAGCCGATGTAATCTAAGATGGCTTTCGCTCAACGCTCAACGCTCAACGCTCAACGCTCAACGCTCCAAAAACTACTCCACACCACTCTTCTTCTCCAGATCCATCAAACGCTTACGCAAGTCCGTAAGAGTCCGCGCGATCGCGCTGTTTTTCATGTACTCGGCAAGCGGCTGCAAAGGCAGTCCAGCGTAGGCGCCGGGCCTTTCGATGTCTTTGGTCACACCCGCCCGGTGAAGAAAAACCGTATCGCTGGCGATCGACAAGTGATTCAAAATTCCCGTTTGCCCGCTGGTGATCACACGATCCCCAATTTTGGTCGAACCGGCCACGACTAACCCCGCCGTCAGTAAACAATCCTGTCCGATGGTGACGTTGTGGGCGACGTGGCACAAGTTATCCATTTTGGTGCCGGCACGAATTCGGGTTTCTTTGTAGGTCGCACGATCGATGCAGTTGTTCGCACCCACGCGCACACGGTCTTCGATCACCACGATGCCCGTTTGAGGAATGGCAAAGCTTTTGCGCTGAGAATCTTGCGCGAAACCAAAACCCTCGGACCCGATCACGGAACCCGAACCCACGTGGACTTGGTTCCCCAGGCGGCAATCCCAGCCGATCACGGCGTTGGGGTGAACATAGGTTTCATCGCCGATCTCAGCACCATTCTCGACCACCACTCCCGCCATGATCCGCGAGTTTTTTCCGATCCGAACGCCCGCGCCAATCACGGCCCGTGGTTCGATCACGGTGCCCTCACCGATGTTGGCACTTTCGTGGACGACCGCCGTGGTGTGCACACCCCTCCAGCACGAAAGCCCAAAATCGCGGGACGAGTAGCGCTGCTTTATTAACGCATGTGCTAAGCCAACATTCGGGGCCACAAGAATGGCCAATGCATCTGATGGTGAGATTAGCTTCGCCAGGGTGGACGACGTCACCACCGCAGATGGCCGATTGGACTGGATAATTTCCAGATAGTCTTTTTTATCCATAAAGACCAAAGACCCGGGCCCGGCCTCTTCGACCGCGCTGATACGTGTGATCTCCAGGCTGATTGGACCGGAGGATTCTACCAACAAGCCATTGTGTTGAAATTCCTGGAAAATTTCTGATACAGTCGTTTTGAAAATCACATAAACTCCTTCTGTAAGAAATTGTTAAAGACTGAATTGGGGCCTTTTTCAACATGATCGATACCGAACCGCTGCACTCCGACGTAACTGCAGGCATAAGTGCCGAAACGCCTTCCGTTCTCAACCCTCAAGAAGAAGAGCGTAAACTCAGCTTTTACCGCCAAGCGCTGCTCAAAAATTTGGACCCGGCAATTTTCAAACCGAATCCCTGGCGCTTAGGCTTTATGGCTGTGTTTTTCACATTGGCCTGCGCGATGGTTTACCTGATTGCGGCGATGGACATCGCTTGGCCGTTGAAGGTTCTTTGCGGCATTGTCTTAGGGGTTTGCACCGGAAATATGGCCTTTATCGGACACGAATTACTTCACGGCAGCATCATCAAAAGCCAGCGCCTTCAGGATCTGATCTTTTTATTGGGAGTGGCGCCGTTTTTCTTATCGCCCACATACTGGCGCTTCTCGCACAATCGTTTACACCACGGTCATTCGCAAAAGTTGATCACTGATCCGGATGCTTTTCCGAGCTTACGTATTTTTAAGATCAGCCGTTTTATGAAATTTATGTTCCCGTTCACTCCTGGTTCGGGCCACAAGCGCAGTGCTATTTATTTCTTCTTTTGGTTTTCCATGCACAATCTCACTGCCCAATTGTGGATGCGTTTTCGCAATCGCGGTTTCGACGAAATGAACCACACGCGCGCCAACTGGGAGCTCGGCTTTCAGTTTTGCCTGGGCGCCGTTTATCTTTATTTGATCGGTCCTTCGAATTGGGTTTGGGCCTTTATCATCCCCACCATGGTGCAAAACTATTGGCTGATGAGTTACATCGCCACCAATCATAACTTAAGCCCGCTCACCAACGTCAACGATCCGTTGATGAACTCTTTAAGTGTGACCAATCATCCCGTGTTGGAATTTCTATCTTTGAACTTTGGCTATCACGTCGAACATCACATCTTTCCGCACATGAACGGCAAGCATTCTAAAGTCGTTCATCGCCAACTGCTGAAGCAATTCCCCGAAAATTACAAAATCATGCCCAAGTACAAGGCTATGATCGCGCTCTACAAAACACCACGGATCTACAAGAACTCGCGACAGCTCGTCCATCCGGTGACGGGCAAAGTTCACCAGACGATCTGATCCGATGAATCATCCGCTTTTTGAAATCGTGACGACAACGGCCGGCGCGGTTTCTATCCGCAACAAGCAGTTGAACGAAATTATGCATAATCCCGTAGGTCCCTGGGCCGAAGCCAACGCCCTTTACGTCGAACAAAGCAAGCTCTCCGACAGACTTTCCGAAGTTAAGGCGGACGAGTTGGTGGTCTTCGACGTGGGTCTGGGCGCGGCTGCCAATGCTTTGGCGACTCTTCATTGCGCACGCCAAGTTCACGCGCAGGGCATGGGACGACCTTTGCGCATTGTCAGTTTCGAACGAGAACTCGAGCTTTTGCGCTATGCCCTTAAGCACGCCGATCGTTTCGCACACTTCGAAGGCTTCACGACAGCCATCGAAACTTTGCTAGATAAAGGGAAGTGGAGCGGACCAAAAGTCGCTTGGGAATTGCGCCATGGCGACTTTCGCGAGTTGATTCAAACTGAAAAGCATCGCCCACATTTGATCTACTTCGATCCTTACTCCAGTAAAGTGAACCGCGAGATGTGGTCAGTCGATTGCTTCAAAAGTGTGCGCCGTATTTCGCGCGAGGGTGCCGACGGGGGAACATTGTTATACACCTACAGCCAAGCCACTCCGGTTCGCGTCGCGATATTAGCCGGGGGATTTTTTCTTGGACAAGGCCCGGCGACCGGCCCAAAAGAAGAAACCACAATCGCCGCGACCGTCTTGTCCGATCTTGAGAATCCGATGGGAGAAGCCTGGTACGGCCGCTGGGAAAGATCACATATTCAAGTTCCCTTCGAGTGTCGGCCCGAAGAAGAAAGCAAAATCCGCGACTTCGTTCGTTCGCATCCGCAATTTAGCGGATTAAGGTCTTGAATTTTCAGCCGACCACGCCGAAGAGTTCTGCATAATGGGCATCTTGGCATTTTTCAAAAAACTTACGGGTACAAAAGCGGTGGAAGGGTCTAAGGCTCAGACGCCCGTCGCTGAACTGGCGTCGGCACCAGTGGATCATGCTAACGAAAACACGTCTGATCCGGCAGCCCAGACCCCGACCAAAGTCGCGCCGCCCAAAATGACGACCGTGGTCCCGCCGCGCGCGCCGCAAAAACCCTTAGCAAAGACCAGCCCGTTAGCTCTGACCGGCGGCGCGAAGAATCAGTCGGACTGGTTACTACTTCAGATCGGGAAAACCGGCCGCGCCTTTATCGCCTTGGCCGAAAAAAACAAACTCAATGTGCATCTGCCAGTGGTCAACGACGGGCAGTTCGTTCGACATGATATGACGGCGGCTTTGCTCGGTTACCGTTTGGTGCTCACGGCTTACCATTTTCACCAAGACGTTCCGTCGCTCGAAGCCTTGCGCTTCGTGCGCACCGCCATGACCGGCATGCTTCACCGCGCGGTCGACATCACCGTGGATCAAACGGGGTTCAAAGATAAGCGACAAATGATGCTGGCCCATGCGGAAGAGCAATTTAAATTCGCCGAAAAAGAAATCGCCGAAGCTTGCTTCCAGTTGCGTGGGAACTCACCCGAACCCTTTATGGGTTTCTACTCTGGCCTGCTGCCGGCCTTCGGCTTTCAGGATTCTCCGCATGCTTTGCATCAGCGCTACGGCACAATTCTCGGCGAGCTTTACGCCAAGATTGAGTCCGCTATGGCCGCGCGCAATCACCAAATCACCGGCTAAGCTTTCTACGCATCCATTTTTATGCCAATATC
>JBEIHA010000065.1:0-12103 GCA_040381635.1 Pseudobdellovibrionaceae bacterium | reverse complement strand
CTCTTGCACAGATGGCGACGCTCGCGGCGTTGCCGAAGGGCACGTCGATGTACAATCCTTGGCGCTATCCCGAACGCGCCAAGGCCCGCCGCAATCTGGTTTTAGACGCCATGGCCGAGCAAAAATACATCAGCGTTCAACAGCGCGATCAGGCCAAAAGTGAAGCGCTAAATATCGCTGATCCATCAAGCTTAGATCAGGCGCGTATTTTTTCGCGCTATTTCACCGGACACATCATGTCGAGCTTCGGTAGCGTAAAGCGCAAGAACTCGCGCGATCCACGTTGGGCACTTGGCGGCTTCGACATCAAAACTTCGTTTGATCTTGATTTGCAAAAGTCCGTCACGCGCGCGGTACAAAATAAATTGCTGGCGTTCGATCGTGCCAACGGCCGCTACAAGTGGACACCTTGGATCGACGAAACCACCGGCCAGAATATGAATATCGCCAGCCGTATCAGCGTACCCGGCGTGGCCCTTGACGACATCTTCGAAAACTTACGCGCGGCTCATCCATACCCGGAAACCAACTGGGTGGTGGCCGTGAAGATACCTAAACTAAATTTATGGCAACTCGAGAACGGAAAAACCGCAATCGTCGAGGGCAGCGACGTCGGTATTTTCAATGGACTCAAATCCTATGATGCCGTCACTCTAGCTCCTGATGAAAATCGACGACTGCGCTTGGCCGCGCCACCGCAAGTCCAAGGCGGAGCCGTGGTTTTGGACCTCGAAACCGGCGAAGTCTTGGCGTTGACCGGTGGCTTTACCGCTGGACCCTTCGGTAAAAATGCTCAGAACAATCGTGTCACACGTTCGGTGCGCGAACCCGGTTCCACGATCAAGTTGATGGCCTACTTGTACGCCCTGAACCGTGGTATTGAGCCCAATACACTTTTGAACGGCGGAGGCGTGCGCCTACCGCGCATTGCGAATTGCCCCTACGAATGGGCGCCAGGGAACTACGGCGGTCGCGGCGGCGGCACCGTGACCGTGCGCACAGCCTTGCAGAAATCGCAGAACCTTACGCTCATCAATATGTTTACGAAGCTCGCGGGCTTTCCCAACGGCGGCAATCTCGCGGGGACCACTCCGGAAGAAAAGCAAAGGCTGACGGACACCCTCTATGGCATTTACGATCTCTCGGTTGCTTTTGGGGCCTATCCCAGCCGCCAGTATTTGGCGGACAGACGATTGCAGCAGCCTTGCTTTCCCTATCTCCTCGGCGGAGTCGAAACCACGCCGCTGAATATGGCGCAGATGTATGCCGCTGTTGGCAACGGTGGTTTGAAACGCGAAGCGCTGTTCTTGCGTCAGATATTTAAGGGCCGAACACCTCTGATCGTCGATCATACGGACGAGCTGCGCGCGCAAGTCACGCGCTACCGCTCGGCCTTAAAGAACGGATTTGCCGTAGCCCCTGAAGCCTTCGGCGCAATTCCTGGAGTTAGCGCGGGCTCGGTCGCGCAGTTGCGTTCGATCATGCAAGGCATTTTACGTAACGGCACGGCCACCCGAATCAAACGCTGGGCCGATTTGATCGGTGGTAAAACCGGTACGACCAACAATTCGAAAGACGTTTGGTTTTCGGGTTTCACAAACAAATTGGCCATCACCGTTTGGGTGGGCTACGACCATAGCGCCAAAGATCAATTGGGTAGCGCCACCGGTGGCGGCCTAGCCTTGCCGATCTTTGAAGCCATAATGGAAGACTACTACAAAGCCAATCCGGAAGAGCTGCAGAACTTCCTTCCCAATCCGGCAGACGTTCCCGAAGTTCAAAAGGCTAACGTCGATGCTGGCTCTGGCCGCGTGCTTTGCGGGGGCACGGGTGGCAGCGGCGGCGGTATCGAAGAGTATTTGAAAAAATCATGGATCAAAGCCAATCCCAGTTTGGCCTGCGGTCCGCAAGAAACCAATCCCGCTAGACCAAGGAGAAAATCATGAAACAACTTCTATTGGCGCTGTGCTTTGCACCCGCTCTCAGTGCGGCGGCACCTGCCCCGCTGAAATTCCAAGAAGCGAAATCAATGACCGACGTATTCACGGTCAAAGAGCCCGGACAAGCTTCGTTTCTGAACTCTCACATGCCTTACAATGTATGGCGTGAAAACCACGCTGGCAGGTTTTTCCCGATGGAAGTTTCGCCTATTCTGGCAGGCCAACTCGCGGGTGGAGTGGCCATGCCCCCAACCGTGCGCATTGATTCTTCACAGTTCCAAGGTGACGATCAAAAGCAATTGGCCGAATTTGCCGAAGTGGTGAACACGCGCAATCAAGGTGGCCGCCCTGGACTTGCGCCATCGCTTACTCCCACTCCCCCGCAAAAGCGCTACAGCGATGATCAAGGCAATACGCACGTCGTGCAATCCGTTTTATCGACGGTGCTTCCGCGCTCGCTTGGTCAGCTCAAACTGAATCCCGAAAACTTTGCCGGCATTATCGCAAATTCGGACATCGATCATTATCACTTCCGTATTCCTGGAAGCTTTGCGGTGCAGGCGCTTGAAACCGATCATATCGCGGCCAAAGGAATGAGACCCGACACGGCCTACTTGTTGTCCGTGATCGACTTCCGTCAGTACGATTGTGCTGCGATGAAAAACGGTTTGCGCGATTATTTTTTGAAAGAAGATAACAAAAAGAAATTGATGAACGAGTCGATGTACTTGATCAGCGATCTGACGATGAACGTTCCAGCGGATATCGCGGCCGCCGAGAAAATGTTCGGCAAGCGTCCCGACGCCGTACTCGGACAACAAATCATCTTCGCTGATCGATTGATCCGCGGCGCGCGCACGATGTTTGTATTTTTCTCGGAAGGCGCCAACACCCGCGTTGTTCTGGTCTCGAGCATCGGAATGCAAAGCAAACACTTCGTCGGCGCCTCGATCAGGCCCGATAAGGCAGCTAAGGCGCTCGTCGCGCAATTAACCATTCTCAACGGAATCAGAAGTGGCGTGACAGGAGGGTTAATCGCGGCAAGTGATGCAACGGAACGCTTGCTCGGCGGCGCAACCGCGGACGTGAATAAGAAAAACGCCTGCGACCGCGGCCTGGCGAAAGGCCTGATTAAATACGCACAAGGTCTTTTCGGTGAATTCTTAGGTCTCCTCATCAAAGACGATAAGGGCTAAAAGCACCCCTACCCCCAGAGCTCGGGTGCGCCTTCAAAACCAATTCCAGGAAAACAGACAAGCCGCGGGCGTCCGGCCGCGGTTGAATCGTCCGCCGGACTGGTCCGGCCTTTGAATTAAGGATCCACCGGAGGTCCTTATGAAATATCTGATCGGGTTATTAATGTTGTCGCCGTCCTTGTCTTGGGCGGCTCCGTTTGTGTGTTTTTCGAAATCACCATTGAAAGCGTCCAGCGCCACCGTACACCTGAACGGCAACTCGGACGGGGGGTTTGGTGGTGGCCAGTGGGAAATGCACTACGAGCTGGCGCGCTGGAATCCTTCCTGCGACGACAAAACGAAGGATGCCGAGATCAAAAGAATGGCTGAATTCATTGTGTGCGCGGAGCTTGAAAGACAGGGGATCCGCTGTTCGATGAAAAACTAGATTGCAAATCATCAGGCAGGTGACCACCTGCCCAATGCAAGATCAGAAAATAAATTATTCCAGTTCGCAGGTGATAGGCGCGTCTTCGATGGACCATTCACCTTTGGGCTGCGTCTGCTGAATCGAGATCGTTCCATTGAAGACAATGCCGTCGCCCGAATCTTTGGTCTTGATCGTGACCGTCGTCGTGCTGTCGTCGGTTTCGGCGTAAAGAAGAATGCGGAATTCATCGCCGCTGTTCCAGTACTGGCGAATATCGGATTTAACGAAAACCTGGCCGGCTTTGAAGATCAATCCATCGTCGCCCATATTGCCCGTCAATCGCCCCTTGGCGTCGACGATGGCGTTTTCAAAACTGCGGGTGGTGACGCCGCTTAGTTCTAATTTAAGGCTGTCGCTGTTGAATTCGCAAAAGAACCCGCCGGTGGCGTGAGCGTTTAAACTTAAGAATAGTCCTAGGGCCAATGCTATCTGTTGCACTTTATCTCCTTGGATAAATATTCATTAGGTACTTAATTATTCTTGAGGTCCACGATGACTAGGTTCGCACTCGGTGTATTCAACTTTCCACAAAGCATTTGCCTTAGGTCGATTGAATACGACGCGGCAGTCGTAGGTTTGAGTGCCCGAGCACCCAATTTTAGAATGCGGGCCCTTAACGTATCCAGTGATCGCGAAAATTTCACCGCGTTCTTGTGGGAGGTCAGCTTTCAAATCCGCTTCACGCTCCCATCCCCACATTTCGTCAACACCGCAAACTTGCCCGTCTTCGTCGACACCGATGTCTTGGTGAATCGCTTCGCGCGCAGCATTTAGCGCTTGTGCTTCGCTGATTCCTTTCGTGGGCTTCCACCCGGCGATGGTTTCTGTGGCGAAAACATTTACGGAAATCAGAGAGAGAAGAACTAAAATTGCGCGCACGAGGCCCCCTTGTTGTTACGCCCTCGTAGTATAGAGTTGGGTCAGCTTCAAGCCTTACTTCTTGTGACGAAAACAAGTCACGGTATGATCGTCCACCATCCCCGTGGCCTGCATAAAAGCGTAAATGATCGTCGTGCCCACGAAGCGAAAGCCGCGTTTCTTAAGGTCTTTTGAGAGCGCGTCACTCTCAATGCTATGGGCGATAAAGTCGGCCTTGACTTGCGGCGAGCGGCGAATGGTTTTACCACCCACGAAGGACCATAGGTATTTGCTGAACGAACCAAATTCTTTCTGCACTTCCAGAAAGGCCTTTGCATTACTGATGGTGGATTCGATTTTAAGCCTGTTGCGCACGATTCCTTCATTGAGCATCAACTTTTTCACTCGCGATTTGTCGAAACGCGCGATCTTTTTCGCGTCGAAATTAGCAAAGGCTTTGCGGTAGTTTTCGCGTTTCTTTAAGATGGTCTCCCACGACAAACCGGCCTGCGCGCCCTCCAGAATCAGCATTTCGAAGAGATGCCGGTCGTCGCGACTAGGACGCCCCCACTCGTTGTCATGATAGTCGACATACAGCTTATTTTTTTGATTAACCCAGAAACATCTTGTCTTCATATTAGGTCCTAACTTCGACGCCCGATGTGATGAATAAGTCTTCGTAACCCTTGGGGTAATATAAAACATTTTAGCTAAGGTCGAGATCTTTTTAACCCCATTGACTTACACATTACTTACACCTAATCTACACATGGACCGAACAGGAGATAAACGCATGGCCCCCCGTAAAAAACCAATGCCCCTCACCTTGAAAGAGCTCAACGTCCTCGAATTTATCGAGATGTACATGCTGGACCAAGGTGTGGCGCCTACCTTCCAGCAGATCTGCGACTACTTTGGGTTCGCTTCCTTAAACTCGGCGCAGCGCTACCTCAAACAACTGCAGGACAAAAACTACATCTACATACCGGGCGGCAATCAAAAGCGCGCGATGCAGATCCTGCACCCTTCGAAATCGATATCAAATTTGTTGTCGAATCAAATGGTTGATTCAACAACGATCGTTCCAAACAACCAAAACCCAGCTCTATCCCCAAATTTGAAGAAAGGGGCTCCCCTTGAGAGTATGTCTCCTCCCTCGGTGGAGTCTCTTTCTTTACCCCTGCTGGGCCGTGTCGCGGCGGGTGCTCCCATCGAAGCATTCACCCATGACGAATATATAAGTGTCCCTGCAGCAATGATCCGTAACCCGTCGAAAACTTTCGCTCTTATCGTTCAAGGGCAATCGATGGTGGAAGACGGCATTTTGGATGGCGACGTGATTTTCGTGCAGAAACAGACCTACGCTAGCAATGGCGACACCGTCGTGGCGATGGTGAACAACCAAGCTACGGTAAAAAGATTTTATTTACATGCCGCAGGCTCAATGTCAGGCGCTGGCTCACTAATGTCAGGAAAAAGAAAAATCGATATCCACACTAATCCACAGAGTGATGCACATTCCTCAGACAGCAAACAAGTCGAATTGAGACCCGCCAACTCGACGATGGAATCCATGTGGCATCCACCCTCCGTGGTCGACATCCAGGGCATCGTCGTGGGCTTGATAAGACGGTTCTCTTGATTTTGCGCGATCACTAACGTTCGCGAAGGTTTCAGATCATATAAAAAAACGATTTATTTATAAATTGCGGGCCTGCGCGTAAGCGGCTCCGCAAAGAGCTAGGCGTGAAGCTTGTGGATGCGGCGCAAGTGGCGCCGCCTCCGGGAGTCCCCACCGGATGGGGAAGTTTAGACCGCTATCTTCTCTGGAAGGGCTTTCCTAAAAGCTCACTCTCTTTGCTGGTGAGCGAAGCCGGTGGTGCCACAACGTTGTGGATACAATCGGCGGCGACCATCACGAAGGCTGGGCAGTGGGTGGCTTGGATCAATCAAGGGGACTCAGTTCTTACGCCGTCAAGTTTGCGCTACAAGGGCGTCGATCTGGCGAAGCTTTTGTGCGTTTCGCCACCCCTCGACGCCAAACAACTTTTATGGGCCATGCAGGAATTAATGTCCCTTTGCCTCTTCGAAATGATCGGCTGCGATCTGGGCAACATTTTGTTACGCGAACATCAGGTGCTGAAACTTAAAAAACTCGCCATGCGCTACCAAACCTCCGTGGTGCTGTTCACGCAAGCCGCGCACGTGCACAAAAGCTCGCATTATTCTTTGATTATGCATTTCCAAAGGGATCACGTTCGCATTGACCGTGCCCTTCATCGCCCCACCCCACACATCCTAGAAAGGAGAGAACTCTATGCGGACACTTTGCCTCAACTTGCAGCGGGACGTCGCGCCCTCTGTGGCTGAAAACTTTTTGGTGTTCAGCCCCAGGGTGCATTACCGCGCGCCAGGTTTGGTCTTTATGGACATCACATCCACGTCGAAAATGTTCGGCGGCGAGATGAAGCTGCTCGACGAAGCCCTGCACGTGTCCCGGGAGTTCTTCTCCGGCGCGGTGGGCGCCGTCAGCGATTCACCATGGGGTGCGCAAGCGCTTTGCGCCGATAAGCCCAATACGATCAGCGCACCGACGCGTGAATTACAAGACTTGGAATCGGCGCCGCTCACGCGCCTGCATCAGCTGGAAGGTCTGATCGCGTGGCGCTCGAATTCCGAGGTCGAAGGCATCGTCGATTTCTTTCATATGCTGGGGATCAACCGCTTAGGTGAAATCCGCCGCTTCGAAGTTGACTCCTTCCGCGAACGCTGGAAGGACACCGGCACCTTGATCTGGAAGCGGCTGCACGGCTTAGACAAGCAAGTGATCTCTCCCCTGCTGCCGTCTGAGGCGCTGCAGGATTATATCCACTTGGATTTTCCGGTTTCTCTGTTGCCGTTCTTGCTCCACTGCTTGGAAAAGAGTTTGCAGCGACTTATGGGCCGTCTGCAAGGTCGGGGTGAGTACGCGCAAAAAGTGATTATTCAATTGTTCTGCGAATACTCAGGAAAAGTGCACTTGATTGAACTGCAGCCGGCGTCCCCTTCGCGTAGCTTAGAATTGTTTATGAAGCTGCTCGAAAACAAATTGAGCGAAGTGAATCTCGACAATCCGATTCAGCAGATCGAAATCGAAGTGGTGCCCTGCCCTGAAAAAGTGCAGCAGCTTTCTTTCTTCGAGCCGCGTGTCAGTGACGGCGAAAAGTTGTCGCAGCTGGTGAGCGTTTTTAACCAAGCCCGCTTAACCACGGGTTTTTTGAAACCGAAAGACGAAATCCTTCCCGAGGAATCTTGGGAAGTCACCCCGGAGTTTGAAGAATATGAACCGATGGATGATGCAATTGAAGTCGAAGGCAAAAGTTTTCAGATTAAGCCTGCCTATAGTGCAGCTCTGGCTCATGCTCCTCGCCCTTCACGGCTTCTGAAGAAGCCGCGCCGTTTGAGCGAGCGAGATTTAGACCGTTTCCAGTTCTTAAGCCACCAGCCCATCGAACGAATGGAAGACGGCTGGTGGGAGACCTCGCGCGGCCGCGATTACTACTTTGCCCTTTCAGCGAAAGGCGAATTTGTTTGGTTATTTTATGATCGCATCGAACATCAATACTTCTTACATGGATATTTCGATTGAGAAAAATACGCGCTTCCAAAGACGACGATACACGGATGATTGTGCAGATTTCGGTGGTGCTGCTGTTTCTGCACATGCTGAATTATTGGATATAGGGGGCCTTAGGCTTACGATCTCGTAGCAGGTTTAGCAATCCTGCACGCGCGTGGATTTCGGTGAGCTTCGACGGACACGGACCAACTCTGCGTGCGTAGAGTTGGTAGATGAATATGGCGGATTTTGATTTTACAACGGCGACTTTTCAACATGAACCGCGAAGAAATTTTAAAGAGCTCCGCCTTAAGCGCGCCAGAAAAAATACCCCCCGTATCTTTTCTGGCGCGTCTTAGGCAGCTCACTTATTACGCGCTGTCTCCTGTCTAGACAGGGAATGCTGCGTTAGGAGTTTTGCATGGCGACGCTTGTGTGGACCGTGTCGGACGGCTGTTTTTTTGCGGGACCATCGCCATGAAAAAACCGCCCGTCCCCCGCGCGCCCGCGAAATTCTATGATTCGGGTTTACCCGAAGACAAAGCCGAACGTCGTGACTATCCGTCCGTACGCAAAGGCCCGCGTACGCCCGTGCATCCGGCGGACCGGCGCGCGGCCGAGGCCGGTGAAAATGGGCCGATTTCCGGACCCTCGCGTCCGCTGCCGGGAAAATTTCCGGTCAAGCGTGAGGCCGCACATCCGCGGCCTCCGCAATGGGCGCAGGACTTTGTGGATTCGGGGCCTTCGCCTAAGCTCCGGCCCGGACGAGAAACTCCGACCACGAGCGAAGATCTTCAATACGTCGAGCTGCTCGGTCGCTCGAATTTTTCTTTTCTCCAAGGCGCTTCGCACCCCGAAGAAATGGTGACCTACGCGCAGGGACTGGGTTACCGCGGAATGGCGCTTTGCGATTTGAATGGGCTTTACGGCGTGGTGCGCGCGTATCAAGCGATCGAATATCCTTCGAACTTTATCGCGCAAAGCGATGATCTGAATCGCGACTTCAAATTCTATTGCGGCGCCGAGATGCAGCTGGCGGACGGTAGCTCGGTCGCACTTTTGCCCATTCACAAAGACGGCTACACCAACCTCTGTCAAATCATTACCGAAAGCAAACGCGGAAGCCAAAAAACATTCTCAAATCTCGATCTGGATATTCTTCAGCGCTACAACGATGACTTGATTGCCCTAGCGCTTCCGCCTTGGAAAGACGATCAGCTACTAAAGCTTCGGGAGATCTTCGGAGACCGACTCTACCTTCCCGTGTGGAAGGACTACACTTGGGATTCGCTACAACTCTACAATCAAGCGCTGCAGCTCGAAGCGCGCTACGGCTTCGAACTTTTTGCGACGCAAAGGCCGTTTATGGCTGAGGCGAAAAAAAAGATACTGCACGATGTGCTGACCTGTATCTTGCATAAAACGACCTTGAAGAAAGCAAAGACACGGCTGCTCACCAACGGCGAACGGCACTTAAAGACTTTGCCCGAACTCGCGAAACTTTGGACCGAACGACCCGACTTGCTCCAGAAAACGGTGACCATCGCGAACCGCATTCAATTCACGCTTAAAGAATTGCATTACGAATATCCGCACGCCGCCCGCCCCCCCGGCATAGAAGCGCCCGAATATCTGCGCGAGCTCACCGAGAACGGTTTAAAGATCCGTTTTCCCCAAGGCGAAACACCGAAGATTCGTAAGATGGTCGAACACGAACTTAAACTCATCGGCGAACTGCGCTATGAAGATTATTTCCTGACCCTTTGGGATGTCTGCCAGTTCGCTTTGAGCAGGGGCATCTTGCATCAAGGCCGGGGCAGCGCCGCCAATTCGATCGTTTGTTACTGTCTAGGCCTCACGGCAGTTAATCCGACCCAAGTTGAATTGCTGTTCGAACGATTTATCTCGAAAGAACGCGGCGAGCCGCCCGACATCGACATCGATTTTGAAAGCGGGCGTAGAGAAGAAGTCATCCAGTACATCTACGAAAAATACGGCGCGTCCCACGCCGCGATGGTGTGCACGGTGATTTGCTACCGATCACGCATGGCCATGCGCGAGATCGCGAAGGTGCTCGAAATTCCGCTGGAGAGCGTGGAACTGATAATCAAGTTTATGGGGCGCGAAGGCTTAAGGCGACTTAAGGACGCGCCAGAAAAAGCACAAGACTGGAAAATCGATCCGCACACCTACGAATTGCTTTTAAAACTGACCATGTCGCTGATCAGTTTTCCGCGCCATCTCGGCATTCATACCGGCGGCTTCTTAATTGCTAAACGGCCGATCACCGAATGCGTGCCCGTGGAAAAAGCCACCATGGATAAACGCTACGTCATTCAATGGAACAAGGATGATCTCACCGTCTTAAAGATGCTGAAGATCGACGTGCTGGGTTTAGGTATGCTGACCGCCCTGAATAAATGTTTCGCGATGCTCAAAGAACATAAGGGCATCGAACTGGATCTTTACGACGTGCCCCAAGACGATAAGGCCACTTACGATATGATTTGCCGCGCGGATACGGTGGGCACTTTTCAAGTGGAATCGCGTGCACAAATGTCATTGCTGCCACGCCTGAAGCCGCGCGTTTTTTATGACTTAGTGATTGAAGTCGCGATCGTAAGACCCGGGCCCATCCAAGGGGGAATGATCCATCCCTTTATCCGAAGGCGCGACGGACTTGAACCCGTGACTTACCCGCACCCCGATCTCGAGCCGATCTTAAAGAAAACTTGCGGCGTCCCGATCTTTCAAGAGCAAATCATGCAGATCGCGTCAACGGTGGCGGGCTTCACGCCCGGTGAAGCCGATGAGCTCCGCCGGATCATGTCTTCCAGCTGGAAAAAGCACGATCTGATGGAGGGCTTAAGACAGCGCCTGATCAACGGAATGATCAATCACGGCGTCAAAGTCGAATACGCCGAGCAGATCTACCAAACCATCATCGGCTTTGCCTCGTACGGCTTTCCAGAAAGTCATGCCGCTAGCTTCGCGATCATCACTTACGTCAGCTGTTTTTTGAAAGAGCATCATCCCGAAATCTTTGTCGCTTCACTTTTGAACGCGCAGCCCATGGGCTTTTATTCGCCCCGCGCGCTGATCATGGATGCGCAAAGGCATCAGGTGAAGTTCCGCCCCTTGGACGTGCAGATGTCGGACTATGATTACACGATTGAAGGCGGTGATGTGCGCGTGGGTTTTCGGGCCCTTTACGGCTTAAGAGAGAAACATATTCAAACGCTGATCCAAGAGCGTAAAGCCAATGGTAAGTTTCACGACCTGATGGATCTGGTGCGGCGCACTTCTTTAAATAAGAGTACTTTGATGTGCTTGGCGGCCGCCGGCGCGTTTAATTCTTTAGGCGTGACTCCGCGCGAAGCCCTGTGGAAAGTGCAAAGCGTGAACGTGAATCCGGCCAGTCTTTTCTTTGGTACCAGCTCGCAAGACGGCGATGAACATTTGCCGCGCGAAAACAATTGGCAAACCTTGCAACGCGAATACGGCAGCCAAGGCTATTCGCTGGTGCACCATCCTTTAAGTATTTTAAGACCGGCGCTCGAACGCTGGTCGCGCTGGCAGCAGGATCGCAAGTCCGCCGGTTTCACCAAGGCCTGCCAAATGCCCGATCTAAAAAACAATCAATACGTGCGCGTGGCAGGCCTACTTAGTCTGCAGCAACGGCCGCCGACCGCGAAGGGCTTCGCCTTTCTTACGCTTGAGGACGAGACCGGTGTTTTCAATATTATTTTAATGCCCAAGGTGTACGAAGAATTTCGTCTGGTGGTAATTCATCATCCGCTGCTGCACGTGTACGGCAAATTGCAGAAGGTCGCCGGTGTGATCCATATCAAAGCCGAAATTATCCGGCCGCTGCCTTCGGAAAAGCTGCTGCAAGCGACGCCGCAAGAGTTGAATTCGGGCTTTGATTTTTCGCAATGCTTTGACGATCACACGATTGGTTAAGGTGCTTTAGGCCTGGCTTCTTTAACCACGCTCATGTAAGCGGCGGCAAAATCGCGAAGGATCATTTCGCGAGCATTCG
>JBEIHA010000064.1:0-12286 GCA_040381635.1 Pseudobdellovibrionaceae bacterium | reverse complement strand
GAACGGTGAAATCTCCCGCCTCGGCAAGCTATTTTCCGATTGACGCCAACAACGCTACGGCTAAGTCCACTTTGCCCCAGGCCCTGACTTTGGGCGCTCAGCACAAGTTTGGCGCTGACTGGGACTTCTTGGCCGAATACGTTTGGACGCAGTATTCGCGGGTTGAACACATCACGTTGGATGGTGCGGTCACTCGTAGCGGGGGTACTTCCGTCTTAGCGGCAGACGCCGGCGATTTGGAAACTCAGTGGAAGGATCAGCACCAGTTGAAACTGGCTGGCGAATGGCACGCGATGAAATTGCCCGTCCGCTTCGGTTACATCTGGACTTCGCAAGTCACTCCGGATGACTGGGGTCGCGCGTCCTTCACACCCCCTGGCGTGGCCCACACGATCACTTTGGGCACGGCCTACAACTTCGGAGAATCCTTCAAGTTGGATGGCGCTTTGGATTACACCACGGTGAGCGGCGAAGGTAACGGAACTGCAGCCGGCACAGGCGGCCCAGGTACGGATATCCGCGCGGGAGAATTCGAAACGACCGCCGTCGCCTTGCACTTGGGTCTGTCCTACACGTTCTAGCTGTTTCTTCAAAATCACTTTGAACAAAAGGCTCCGCAAGGGGCCTTTTTTTAATCAATTGATTGCCAAATCAATCGTCACTTTTAAATCGAAAACCTTTTAAATGTTCCAAGAATATGGCACTCTTCCCGACCGATCGAGGTCATCCATTTTGTCTTTTCCTCATGTTTCTGAACGTGCATTTTCATCCATCAGTAGGCTGAAGGGTCAAAATCTTTGGCGCGGCAATCGCGTGCGAGTTCTAGGCGCAATCCCAGGTGCCGCGGATCTCGAAGTGCGCGGCACAATGCCCTACTCGGTACAGATTCGAAGTGACGAAACCAAAAGAAATCTATCCGTACATTGCACTTGTCCATACTTTGCCGATGGCCACGCTTGTAAGCACATATGGGCGGCATTGTTGGCCATTTCTAAAAAAGGGGTTTTTGGATCAGCCCCGGGCAAGGAATTTCAAGTCACTCTTTCAGCGAAATCCCCGGCTGTTCGCGGAAACCGCGGACCAGCCGACGTGGTTTCCTGGCGTGACGAGATCGCGCGTGCCCAGGCGCCGCGCCCCGCCTCTTTTGACAATATCAACTACGGCCGAGTGGAGAGCAATAAGGTCATAGGGTTCGTTGTGGATTTGCCCTATTGCTTAAGGCAGCAAAAGATACGGTTGCGGTTCGTCATTCAGGAATACTTAAAGAACGGTACGTTGGGAGTCATGAAGTTTGCGGAGCTAAACCAAGATTCCATGCGCTTTTTTCCAGATCCCGTCGATCGCCAGCTGTTGCGCGCGGTTCTGGGGCGAACGGAAATCAATGCAAGCTCTTCTTTCTTCGCACCCTCGCGCGGGATACCCAGCGTCGGCGTACCCGCGGACTACGCCGAAGATCTGTTGGCGGAAATCTCAACCGCCGGCAGGCTGCTACTGCAAAAGCGCGAGGCCCATTCTTTTTCGAAGAACGTGAAACTTGAACCGCTGCCCTATCTTTTCAAACCCGAAAAATGGCGGCTTCGCGCGCTCCTCGAAAGGACCGGACCGGTATTTGCCCTGAGCGCCCGGCTTGAAAGTGATTCCCAATCGGCAAATTTGAAAGACCTTCTTGGTACGGTCGATCGATTTGTCTTTTTCGAAAGCTTCATGGCGACGTCAGACACAGATAAGACCGGCGCTTGGCTATCGCTTTTTCAGAAGAACCGAAGGCTCGAGATCCCTGAAAACGAAATCGATCATTTCTTAGAAATGTACCTCAATGATCCGATGACACCCACGCTGGATTTACCCGCTGAACTGGGGTTTACCGAGATCCCGTCGGCGGCGCCGGTGGTACGCCTTGTTTTTTCGAACCTTGATGACTCCCCACTGTTTGAAGCGCGCCTATCATTTAAGTACGGTGAGCGTGTGGTGCAATCGCAAGAAGTTACTTCTTTTATTTATGACATACCTAGAAAACAAAAATTAGTTAGAAATATGTCTTTCGAAAATGAAGCCAAAGCGTCTTTTGCCACCTTGGGCGCTCTACCCGCCGATCCTTCCCGAGAAGCCGGGCAAGACGTCGACGGAATTTTTCAAGAGCCTTCGTTCGTGCTTGCCGCGACTAAAGCGATCGATCTTGGTTGGGAAGTCGTGGTCAATCAGAAGCGACTCAGCTACGGGACAAACTTCGACATGAAGGTGACTTCGTCCGGCGTCGATTGGTTTGACGTGAACGTGCAGTTTGACTTCCAAGGCGCAAAAATTTCCTTGCCCGACTTGTTGTTTCAGATTCAAGAGGGCGAAAAGTTCATCCTGCTGGACGATGGCACTTATGGCTTGTTGCCAACGGAATGGCGGGCGCGTTTTGGGCGGATGGCCGGCATGGGCCAGACCACCCCTCAAGGGCTTCGCCTCAATAAAATTCAAGCTCTATTCTTGAGCGCCGACCTGCAAGGTAATGAAAAGTTCAAGGCCGACAAAAAATTCCGCTCGCTGCAAGAGATCGTCACGCGACTCAATGACTTGCGCGGCATTGCAGCGCCGACATTGTTTAAAGGCAAGCTGCGAAAGTATCAAAAAGAAGGCTTAGCGTGGCTGCGTTTGATCGCTGAACACGAGATCGGTGGGATATTGGCCGATGACATGGGTTTGGGTAAAACGGTGCAGTTGCTCGCGCTTATCGCAACTCAGCGGAGCAAAGCCAGCCTACCCCATTTGATTGTGGCGCCAAAGTCGTTGATCTTCAACTGGCTGCAGGAATCCGCCAAGTTTACCCCTCACTTGCGCATATTGAACCTAACTGGCGCAGGGCGCGTGCGAACCACCGATGAGTTTTCGAACTACGACGTGGTGATCACCAACTATCCGACGTTAAGAAGCGATATTGAGAGACTCCGTGATGTCCGATTTGACACCTTTATTCTTGATGAAGCTCACTATGCAAAGAATCCGAAATCACAGGCCGCCATGGCCTGCCGACTCATCAAAGCTAGGAGCAAATTTGCGCTAACCGGAACGCCGGTTGAGAACTCGCTGAATGACTTATTTTCGATCATGGCCATCGTCAATCCGGGTCTCTTGAGTGATCAGCACGCGCAAATCTGGACAAAGGAAAAGGACCCCGAAGCCTTCTTACGACTCGCCCGCGCATTGAAACCGTTTATTCTACGCAGGACCAAAGATAAGGTCTTAAAGGATCTGCCCGCAAAATCCGAGCAAGTCATTTACTGTGAACTCGGTGAAAGCGAGCGCAAGCGCTATGATGAATTGCGTGACTATTACTGGGGACAACTCTCTGGAAAATTCGAGCAAAAAGGCTTGGCCCGCTCGAAGATCGATGTTCTTGAAGCGCTCTTGCGTTTACGGCAGGCCGCCTGTCACCAAGGCCTGCTGGACCAAAAGCTCGCGGGCAACATGTCTACCAAATTTGAACTTTTGCTCGAACAACTGGGGTCGGTGATTCAAGACGGCCAAAAGGCCCTAGTTTTTTCGCAGTTCACTTCGCTCTTAAAGTTGTTAAAGGTGCAGCTTGATCAGCACCAAATCACTTATGAATATCTAGACGGTCAAACCAAGGATCGCCAACAGCGGGTCGAAAAATTTCAGCAAGATCACGGTACTCAAGTCTTTTTATTGAGTTTGAAAGCCGGTGGCGTAGGCCTTAACCTGACCGCGGCCGATTACGTTTTTATTCTCGACCCCTGGTGGAATCCGGCCGCAGAAGCCCAGGCCATCGATCGAACCCACCGCATCGGGCAGAAGAACAAAGTGTTCGCCTACAAAATTATCGCCAAAGACACGGTCGAAGAAAAAATTCTGGCGCTGCAAGAATCGAAGAAGAAGTTGGCGCTGACGGTCCTTTCAAATGACGCCAGCGTATTCAAAAATTTGAGCGTCGAGGATTTGCGCGAGTTGTTTTCGTGATTAGCGCGCGTAGCGTCCCGCGATGCAACGGACCGCTCCGCTTTTGCTTAAAAGATCGCGGATGCCGAGGCTACTCCTTATCTTCAGAGATCCCGTCGAACCAGTCGAATAGTGATAAATAAATTATTGGGCAATGCTATGAACGCGAACGTTGCCACTCGCGATGTCCAATTCCCAAACGTTCACCCGCTCCACCAAATGCACTCTTCGACTCACGCGGGACATGAAGGCCTTCACGTGGGCTTCGCTTACGGGACTAGAATTGTCGGTCTTAAAATGAACGCCCGAAATCATGGTTTCGCCGTTCTTCATCCACACTTCGATCAGTCCGATTTTGGTCGCGCCCAAAGCTTGGCCGCGCTCCATCAGCAGACCGCTGATTAAAGCGCCTGAGCTGACTCGGGTCTTGAATTGGGCGTTGGATTCGAGGTTGGCCACGCAATTCGCGGCCGCAGCAGACGACGCCCGCGCGGAAATGGGCGCAACTTCTTCCGCAAATGCGCCTAAGCCAAATGTTAGGATCAATAAAATCAGCATCTGCTCCTCAACCACAAAAAAAGGCCCCTTACGGAGCCTTTTGCAAAATTCGGGCGACCTTTGCTGCAGCGAGCTGCAGAAAAGGCTCCGAGACATTTATGGGGTTCCCGCCTTGATCGGCTTTGAGTGGACGGCGTATTTTTCGAATTCGCCGTACTCGTGCAGTTTGTTGTAAAGCGTCTTGATGGTAATACCCAAGGCGTTGGCGGCCTGGGTCTTGTTGCCGTCGAAGTAATTCAACGCCTTCAAGATGTAACGCTTCTCCAGTTCGTGGAGAGTCATCGTGGGATCGTAATCATCGATGACGACTTTATGATCGGGATTGCGGATATGTTCCGGCAAATCGTTAGGCATAATCACGTGGCCTTCCGAAAGAATCTGCAAGCGTTCGCAAACGTTTTGCAATTCACGGATATTTCCCGGCCAGTCGTATTTCATCATGATCTTCATCGCGTCTTCGGACATCTGACGACCGCGGTTCAAGAAACCGTTGGTGTTGGTCGACAAGAAATGTTCGATCAAAGACGGCACGTCTTCTTTACGACGACGTAAGGGCGGCGAATGAACCATGATCGTGTTGATGCGATAGAAAAGATCTTCGCGGAAATTGCCGCGCAAAACTTCTTTATCTAATTCTTTGTTCGTTGCCGAGATCAAACGAATGTCTACGCGGATCGGGTCTTTACCACCGACGCGGTAAATTTCGCCCTCTTGCAAAAAACGCAATAGTTTAGCTTGAATGCCGGGAGTCAGTTCCCCGATTTCATCGAGGAACAAAGTTCCACCGGTAGCCACTTCCGCCAATCCGATCTTACGCGAGTAAGCGCCAGTGAAGGCCCCTTTCTCGTGACCGAAAAGTTCGCTCTCTAATAGAGTTTCGCGAAGCGCGCCGCAGTTGATAGCGACGAAAGGTTTGTGGCGGCGGTTTGAGCGCTCGTGGATCGCATTGGCGATGAGCTCTTTACCGGTACCCGATTCACCTAAGACCAAGACTGTGGCGTTGCTTGGTGCTACACGGTCGACCATGCGCATGAGTTGGCGCATCACTTCCGATTTGTAGACGATTTTTTTCTCAGAGGTCCCGTGACCTAGATTCTGATTCACCTGACCCGAAATTGGGTTCGCGGTGGGGAGACTGGTGTTGTCATTGCTTCCGCCAGGAAACAACGAAGTTTTATCCATACCCGACATACGTACTACCCCTTACATAAGAAGATCCGTCGGCCGGACCTTCTCTGAAACTTGTTTTGCGACTCATCCCGTCCAGCTCTCCCCCACGGACAATCTGACTCGCTGAATCTGACCCTCTACAACTCGCTGCGTCTAAGACTCGGATCACTGTAATAACAGCTGCTGAATCTTTACGCAAGTTTATTTTGCAGGGCATCATGTAGGATCTATACTCGGATTAGGTCCCAATTGAGGGATACTTATTCACGAGGAGAGCTCCTAATTGTCAGTCCAAAAGCGACCAAAATTGGCCGAACTGGCCTGCAAGTACCTGAAATACTTGAGCCTGCAAAAGACTTCCAGTGGACATACCTCCACTTCTTATGCCAACGACCTCGGTCAGTTTCTGTCCGGATCCGGCGTTCAGAAGATCTTATACACCTCGGGAACCTTAGGTCCTTCCTTTCAAATCCTATGGTCGAAATCTTTCCGGGGAGATTCTTCACCCCCAGGGTTTGAGTCTGAAATTTTGAAACTCATCCGCGAATCGCAAACTTTGTGGAAGGGACTGGCGGCGTCCTCAAGGGGCCGCAAAACCGCCTGCGTGCGTGGTTTTGTGAAGTGGTTGTTCGCTGAAAAATGGCTTGATAACGATTTGTCTGCGCGCTTGGTTTCGCCCAAAGTTTCGCAGAAGCTGCCGCACTTTCTGTCGGTGGACGAAGCCTTAGCGCTGATTCGCGCACTTCCTCAAGGTCCGCAAAGAGTCTTGGTCCTTCTGCTTTACGGGGGAGGCCTAAGGGTCAGCGAGGCCGCGGGTCTTCGCTGGAAGGCCCTAGTAGAAGAATCTAAATCGCTTCGCGTGTCAGGTAAGGGAGGCAAAGAGCGAGTGATCGCTCTGCCTGATATGGCGTGGAGTGAACTAAAGTCTTTAGAGCGCAAAAATGAATTTGTTTTCGGCGAAGCGCTTTCGAACCGCAAGGCCTACGAGTGGATTCGCCAAGCGGGCCGAACCGCCCAACTGCTCAAACCCCTTCATCCCCACGCATTACGACACAGCTACGCGACCCATCTTCTCACTTCGGGAGCCGATTTACGGGTATTGCAAGAGCTGCTGGGTCACCGTTCGCTAGCCGCCACCCAGAAATACACGCATCTGAGCCTCGATCATTTGGCGCGCGCGATGGAAAAGCATCATCCTCTCTCGGCGTCAAAGCTCAAAAAGCCGCGCGAGATCGGCTAATGTCACTTTATGAATAAAGCCAACAACGCCGGCCGCCCGGCCGTAATTTTGGATCGCGACGGAACCTTAATCGTAGATCGTATTTATTTGAATGACCCCGAAGCGATCGAATATCTGCCGGGAGTGTTCGAGGCTCTTCGAAAACTTCGCGATCATGGTTTTGTTTTTGCCGTCGCTACCAATCAATCCGGAGTTCCGCGCGGCCTGGTGGACGTGCGCCATCTTGATGAAATTCATCGCCGCATCCAAGCCAAATTTGCCGCCGAAGGCGTGGATATCTTGTCTTTTCATTCGGCGCCCTACATGACGGACAACGATCACGTGCATCGCAAACCCAATCCCGGCATGCTTCTCGAAGCGGCGAGTTGGTACAATTTAGATCTTTCGCGATCGTGGATGGTGGGTGATCGTATGACCGACGTCGAGGCTGGGCATCGTGCCGGTTGCCGTTCGGTCCTTTTGGGATCGACCGAGGACGTGGCCGGGTCTAGCTTTTCCCCGCCAGAAATTCACAGTCCAAATCTATTATGGGCCGCGCGCGAGATCATCGCCCGGTCCCCTCCTTGTGTGCGCTTTCCGACTTAGAATAAAATAGAAGGATGCTTCTTCTTTATTCATTGCTCGCACCAATGCCTCTTATTTTGAACCGAATCCCGTATTTAATTAGATCCTAGCTCTACCGCACACGCCGAACTTCTGCGAATATGAATCAATGAACTGGCAAATTCGCGTCTACAATCCAACCGATCCCCAGGAAGCCGTGACCGCGATCTGGAGTTCGGTTCCCTCCAGCCGTTATTCCATGGGCAATGCGGAAACATGCGATCTTCAGATCCCGAGCAAGATGAGCGAATTTGTTAAACCCAATTGGACCGAACTGGTACTAAGTCCAGATCATGCTCCCAGGCTCGAGTTCACGTCCGACGAAAGCTACACACCACGCGCGCAATCCCTGTTTGAGGGAATCAATTTCTTGCTCGAGGCACAGCTGGTGCTCGAATTGAAACGTCTCGATTAAAGCGTCTCAAAGCGGTATTTGAGCGCAGCTCAATCTCGGGCCCTAAAATGCCGAAAAACCTGGGTAAGACAAACCAGTGGGGCTCACGATGTACTTATTTTCCAAGTTGTTGCTTTGTTTTTTCCTAGGACTGTTTGTGGCTTCTGCGCATGCGCAGAATGTGCACGGGGTTTTGCGCGTCGTTAAGGGCGAAGTTCAAGTGAAGAACGCAAAAGGTGAAACGGCGAAAGCCCGGATCGGCGGCAAAGTTTTTCCGAAGGATGTAATCATCACCGGTAAAGACGCTCGCGCCAAGATCGTCATGGTCGACAATAACGAAATCAACGTTTCCCCTGAATCGCAAATTGAAATTCAACATTATGAATACGACCCGGCCGGCGGCAAAAAAGATGTTTTGCTCAACGTGATTTACGGAAAAGTGCGCTCAAAGGTTGAACAAAAGTACGATGGCAAAACTTCGAAGTTCCAAATCAAAACTCCAGGTGCAGTAGCTGGTGTTCGCGGTACAGATTTCTTAATGGGTTTCAATCGCGCGGACAGTTCGTCGCGTGTTGTGACCTTCGAAGGTAAAGTGGATTTCGGTACGCCTGGCCCCGGTGGTGCGATCATGAACCCGGTTTCCGTCGCCCCTGGTATGACGGCAGCGGTGAATGCGAGCGGTTCAGCCCCCTCGGCGCCCGCACCCATGCCGAAAGAAGAGCTCGCGAAGATGGATGTGGAAACTAAATCGGATGCTCCGAAGGGCCAAGGTCCTAATGCACCTGGGAACGACCAACGCGCGCCCGCAGCGGATGAGAAAAAAGAAGGCGGGAAAGGCGACGGTGCAGGTGCCGGGGGTCCTGGACCTGGTGGTGTGGCCGCTGGCAGTGACGGCGGAACAGTTTCATCAGACGCGAGCGCGAATTCGAGTGGCGGAGAAAAATCTGCTGAATCTCCCGCGCGAGGAAGCGAACCGAAGGAAAAGGGACCTGGTAGTCCAGGCCCAAAACCTGACATGGTGGCTGGTCCTCCAGCTGGCGGCGCCGGCAGTGGCATGAGAGCTCCGGCGAGCGAAGGCAACGGCTGCGAAATGTGCGGTGGCTCCGGTGGACCTGGGGGAAATATTCTGCCACCGCCAATCGTAAAACCACCAATTATGCCTCCGAGCTTCACGCCTCCCCAACCTCCCCGCGTCGAATGCGGACAGCAATGTGTCGACGGGATCAAAGGCGGGAAAACAAATTTGATCATCAAGGTCAAGTAGGTCAAAAACGGTTTCGCTCTGGATGTGACTTCCGGCTATTATATAAATCTAGCTAGACAGTCGAATCCAAGGAGAACTCATCGTGCCCGCTCATCTTCTCGCACTCACGTTGTTGGTCGTTTCCGCAACCACAGCTTTTGCACAAATTAAACCTGTTGAAGCCAGCCGACTGATGTCCATCACTTATAGTTCACCGTCTTGGAACAATGACAGCACCAAGATTGATACGGCCTACTTACTCTTGCGCGATAAAACGACCGGCAAGATTGTGCAAATCAATCTTGAGGAAACCGAGCCCGACTCATCACAGTTCTCCGGAAATTTTAGCGTGAATATCGGCGAGAGCGATAAGATCATGCCCGAAATATTCGTGCCCCCGACAAATATTCGCGGTTCCGACAAGGACAATCGAAAGCTCTACGAACAGATTCAAAGCAATAAGCTCCCGCGTAAGCCCGTTATTTGGAAAAAGAATGAACGTGGGCAAGCAACACTGGATGTTTACGATACGCGCGACCAAGCTGAAGCCGCGTTGACGTCTTATCAAAACGAAGTCACCGCCGGCAAAGGAGTGCAAGCGGCCCGAGGCCTTAAGCCGTTGCCTTCTGAAAACGCTGCCCTGGTGGCCCAACAACTTGAACGTCAGTTGGAATTAAAGAAACTAGCAATGGAAGCGGCCAAGCAAGAATCGCAGCGTATTCGCTTAGAGCAAATCGAGAGACAAAAAGCCGAAGAGCGCATGAAAGAAGCGATGGCGGCGACCGCAAAAGAAAGGGCTGATAGAAAAGCACGCGCCGAAACTTTGGCCGCGGAAGCCATGGTATTTTTCAATCAAGGAAAATTCCCAGACGCCGAGCGGAAGTTCGCCGAAGCAGTGAATCTCGATCCGCAAAACAAGTCCTACTATTTTAAGTACGGAGTGTCGCTCTATCGGAACGAGAAGTTCAACGATGCTTTGGTCGCCTTGAAGTTAGCCGACGTTGAAACTAAATCGGAAAACGAACGCCAGTATTTCATGGGCTTAGCCCACTACCGACTAAAAGAATTACCGGCCGCCTTAGGTATCTTTACGGCCGTCGCACAAGGTGGCAACTCGGCCTTGGCGCCGTCTTCAGAATTCTACCGCGGCGTGATCTTTTACACCCAAGAAAGATGGGAGCCCGCGAAGGCGTCGTTCGAAAAAGTCATTGATACATCGACGGATCCTTTGATGGATCAGCAGGCCGAAGAGTATATCGAAAACATTGCCAATTCGATTGCCACCCAGAAATTGCGTGATAACAAGTTTACGTTTATGGGTACGGTCGGTGCCATGTACGATTCGAACGTTTTGTTGTCGCCGGATAACACCAGCGATCAAGGCTCGAACACAGATATCGCCGACTTCCGCCTGCTGACGATTGGTGACTTAGAATACCGTCCGTTATTCACCGATGTGCATGAATTATTTTTGAAGGCCAATGCGGGTCTGACGAATTCTTTGAAAGATGAATCGGCGCCCGCCGATCCTTATCTTTACTCGTTGGCTGCGCCTTACAGTTTTAAGGGTGCATTCGGAAAAAAGGCATTCAAGTTTACTCTTAAGCCCGGCTACGAAATGCTGTACCTGGCGCCTTCGGGATCAAGCACCAAGGTTTCCACGCTCAATTCCTATTTCGTCTTGCTGGATACCACGTTCATCATGAATCCAACATGGTTTGCAAACTACAATTTTGAGTACCGCGGTGATGATTCGCGATTGGCCTCGAGCGTGGGCGTGGAAGATGCCGACGCCGCCAAATACTCTTTGCGTACGAATCAAACGGTCTTCTTAGACAAGGGCCGTAAAAAAGCTCTGATCGGTTCACTTGGTTACGTGATAAACGCCGCCAAGGGGAAAGAAAAGGATTACAGCCGTATCGAAGGCGGCGTAACATTTGCCAGACCTTGGAAATGGGACACGACTTGGAGCTTGGGCTTAAGCTTTTACAAATTAGATTATCCCCAGACCACGCCCGGGCGCGATGATTTCAATTTGTCGCTTTCTTCTGGGCTTTCGAAGCCGGTCAAGGAATGGCTGATCTGGGGACTATCGGGATCTTACACGAAGAATGATTCGAACGTGACGGCGCAGGAGTATTCAAAATTCACGATCATTACCACGGCAACGTTCATCACCAATTTCTAAAACTGCCCCAGGTAGTGGCGAAGATGTTCGTGTGTTTGCTGTTGTAGCCAGCGCCAGTCTTCCCCTTGGATACCGATCTTTTCGTGCTGGGCTAGGCTGGTCATTAGCCACTCGTTAAAACTTTCTTCGCCCGGCAGAACGCCTTGGGCCGCAAGCAATTTTAGTTCGAAATGCACTTTAAGTTTTTCAAGACTGCCGCTGGTCTCCGTGGCTTGCAAAGCATTGCCTAGCAAATTGAAAAGTTCGGGCGAATCTTCAACGCCCTGCTGGCCAAGTTTGTGGACGACCTTTAGTAAATACAAGGCAACTTCCAAACGGTCGTAGTCAGTACGAAGCTTTGGAAAATCACGGATCATCTGCGCCTCTTGCAGGATGTGCAACGGATCGGCGTCCACACTGGGTCCCTGCTTGTAAGTCACATCGAGATAATGAGTGGCCTCCAGAAGGCCGCCGGCAAAGCGTTTACGGCTTTTCATCGCCCCGCGAGCAAAAAAATTCATGCGTGCGCCACGGGGATTGAGCGCGTGCACGACCACGTCGCTTTCACCGTGTTTGAAGGTCTTCAGCACAAGAATTTTCTCTTTGAGAATCACTCAAGTTCCTTCGGTTTAGTGCGCTTGAGGTAAATCACCGCACCCATGAGCGCTAAGCACATCGCGCTAAGCTGGTAGGCAGTGATGGAATTCGCTCCGAACTGAGTCTCTTTTTCCAGGTAGGCTTGGAATAAATAAGAAAAGGCCACCTGCCCCACACCAATGCCGGCGGGCGCGAGCGGGATTGCGGTCACTAAAAAGCCCATGGGCACCGCGAACAATACGGCGTTGAAGGTAATAGCGGATTCACCCGACACAATCGCCATTTGGTAAAAGAAAAAGCAGGTGATCAGCTGCGTGACCAAACTGACCAAGACCGATAGTGCGATCACCTTACGGTCACGGCCGAAATGAT
>JBEIHA010000063.1:0-12521 GCA_040381635.1 Pseudobdellovibrionaceae bacterium | reverse complement strand
TTTCGCCGCCGCATTTCTTATCCCCATCCTGGGCCTGGTTCCGTTCGCGGGACAAGCGCAGTCCACCGTCTATGACCGCTACATGTATTTGCCGATGTTGGGCGCAGCGCTGATGGTCGGATCGTTAGCGCGGGTCAAGGTCGTTCGACAAATGATGCTGATATCCCTAGCCGGACTAGTGGCATTGTCCGCGACACGGACAATGGATTGGAAAAACAATCGCTCAATCAGCCAAAGCGCTCTTGAACTCAAACCGGATAATTTTATCGCGCTGAACAATCTGGCGCTTCAAGACCTCGAAGACAAGAGTCTCGCCTCAGCCGAAAGTCTGTTGCGCAAAGCCTGGCAATCCCGGCCCAAAGAAGCGCTGGCACCGGCGAATCTTGCGTACACCCTTTGGCTAAAAAATGACATCGGCGGAATTCTTCAGGAGATCAAGCCCCTCACCGAGAGCGCCCCATTTCTGCACTACAATCAGCGTGAGATCGAATCGCTGGCGATGATTCACCGGATGACCGCGCGGGCCCTCAATGCCACGCTCGACCGCACGGGTGCGGAGCGCGCCTATTCCAAGGCGATCGTATACCGGCCCGATGATCCGGAACTGCGAAGCGAGATTGAGATTTTTCTAAGGGAAAACTAATTTCACCCGCGCCGGGGCGGGTGAAACAAGTAAATTCGATTTACAGGGCTTTCACCTTGAGCAAGTTGAACTTTCCCATCGAAATGTATTCGGCTGCACATTCGCCGTAACTACAAACTTCGCCCCGTCGGTAGAGTCTTCCTTTTTCTGTCAGGGTCACCGCAAACGGACTGAGGGTAGCGATTTTGGCGTAAACCACAATGTCTTTGATTTCGATCTCTTTATCGGTTGAAGAGCCGACAGGAAGTTCGGCATAAACCGCAAGACTTGCGGGATGGAGTGCGCCCGAACGTAAGCTGCCGGTGATCGAAGCTGAAAAAATTGCGTCAGCTGGGCGGGCTGCTTCGTAAACACATTCGGAATTTCGAGTGCTAGACAAGTTGAGCTGAGCGGAGACAACTTTACCATTAGAGAAATACTTTTCGTAAGCTGCTTTCGCGTAGTCTTCGATATCGCTGGGTTGTCCGACTTGGATTTCCAAAACTTTCGGGCACTTATCGACTTCGATCGCCTTCGCCTGGCTGGAAAGCGCAACAATTAGAATCAATGGCGAAAACTGGAATATCAGGTTCATAAGGGCTCCTCGGTTATGCGATCAGCGACCACTTATAGCAATAGGCGCGATCAGGCTAAACACAAAGAGACATAAGGAAATTCCTATAGCCCAAATACTTAGCGGCGATGTCCTGTTCCATAAAAAGTTCAGGCTCACGCCGCGAAGCAAGCCCGGCGCGTATGAAATTCGCGCCCAAATATCACTTAAACTTATTAATGATTTCTTTAAAGTAATTCCCACGCTCGACGTAAGAATCAAACATGTCGAAGCTGGAAGCACCCGGCGAAAGCAATACGGTGTCACCGATGCGCGACTTTTGGTAAGCGATCAAAACCGCTTCTTCGAAAGTACCAATCAGAAAAGTCTCGCTGAAATCACCGATGTCGCGGTTGATGCGTTCTTTCGCTTCGCCCACTAAAATCAATGTTTTCACTTTGCGCTGAATTTTGTCGCGCAATGGGGCGTAATTCAGATTGGTTTCTTTGCCGCCCATGATCAGGATGACGTTTTCATCGAAAGCATCAAGCCCACGCAAAACCGCATGAACATTAGTGGCTTTCGAATCGTTAAAGAATTCCACGCCGCCGACTTTGCGCACGTATTCCAAACGATGAGGCATGCCTTTGTACGTGTCGATCGAACGCTGAATCGATTCGTGCTTCGCGCCGTGTTCACGCGCGGCCAAAATTGCCGCCATGATGTTTTCGTGGGAGTGTTTGCCCTTCATCTTCATATTTTCAACGTCGTAGTATTCGATTTCGGGGCCAGTGCGTACACGGATGGAATTCTTGATGGTGACCGCGCCACCGATGTTCATAATCTGCGGTTCCAAAGAGGGCTTGCGCGAAAAATAGAATATACGTCCGCGCTGAACCATGGGATCACGCGCCAGCTCAACGACCGCGTTGTCATCGGCGTTCAGGATTGAAGTGGTGCCCTGGTTGGTGTTCAAAAAGATCTTACGTTTTGCATTCACGTACTCTTCCATCGTGCGATAACGATCCAAATGGTTTTCGGCCAAGTTCATAAACACGATATTCTTAGGATTGAACTTCTGCACGTGTTCCAGCTGGAACGAAGAAACCTCAACCACCAAAACTTCAGCGCGGTTGTCGGCCATCAAATATTCGCACAAGGGTTCGCCGAAATTTCCGCCGACCCAGCTCTTGACGCCGGATTCGATTAAGAAGGTGTGGATCAAATGCGTCGTCGTGGTCTTACCGTTGGTGCCGGTGACGGCGATCATCGGTTCTTTGATAAACTGCGCGCAGAATTCCATTTCGCCGGTGACGTAAACACCTTGCGAGCGCGCGTAATCAAAAATCTTTAAATGCGGAGGAACGCCCGGGCTTAAGACGATCAAATCTTGATTCAAGAAAGTCTTGGGAGTGTGGCCGCCCAATTCCAAGGTGACGGGCAAGCCATCCAATTTTTCCAGATGACCGGACAATTCGGCCTTGGACTTATGGTCCGACACGGTCACTACTGCACCGTGTCGGCACAAGAATTTTGAAAGGGTGACCCCTGTTTTAGCCAAGCCAACAATCAATACGCGTTTACCGCTGAGTTCGCTGAATTCCATATTACTCCGGGTGGGAAAGTCTGTAGACCGGTATCTACCACAAAAGCCGTTTTCGACCTAGCGAAGCTTCAACGTCGCCAACGACAAAACCGCCAGCAGAATGGAAATAATCCAGAAGCGGACGATGATTTTGGTCTCATCGAGGCCCTTCAATTCGAAGTGGTGATGGATCGGGGCCATTTTAAAGACCCGTTTCCCTGTCAATTTGAACGAGACGACCTGCGTGATCACCGAAAGGGCTTCGACGACGAAGACCCCGCCCAAAAGCAAAAGCAGTAGCTCGTTTTGGGTGAGCACCGCGGTGATGCCCACAAAGCCCCCCAAAGATAAGCTTCCCACGTCACCCATAAAGACCTGCGCGGGATAAGTGTTGAACCATAAAAAACCCATGCCGGCCGCAACGACAGCCCCGGCCAAGACGCAAATTTCACCGGTCCCCGGCATGTAGGGAATCGCCAAATACTCGGCGATCCGGGCGTGACCCGCGACGTATGCGAAGATCGCTAGCGTAAAGGCGCTGACCATCACCGGCACGATCGCCAGTCCATCCAAACCATCGGTTAGGTTCACCGCATTGGCACAACCCACCACGACCAAAGCAGCGAAGGCCACGTAAGGAATGAAGCCAAGGTTTAGATTGAGCTCTTTAAAAAACGGAAAAGTGACTACGGTCGGTAGACTGCCGTTGTGCACCAGCCACGCGATCACCGCACCAGCAATAGCGAATTCGGCGGTCAAACGCACTTTGCCCTTAACGCCCTTAGAATTTTTCTTCGAAACCTTCAACCAGTCGTCCCAATAGCCGATCAGTCCAAAACCGTAGGTCACGATCAGCACGGCCCATACGTAAGGATTCAGCAGATCCACCCATAGAAGAGTGGGAACCGCAATTCCCAGAAGCATAAGTCCACCGCCCATGGTCGGCGTGCCTTGTTTCTTCTTGTGCGTCTGCGGTCCGTCGTCGCGAATACTTTGGCCGAAATGTTTTTTGCGTAAAGTACGAATGAAATAAGGACCCACAAGCCAGCAAACTAAAAACGCGGTGAAAAAGGCGGTGAAGGTGCGGAAGGTGATGTAGCGAAAAACATTGAGAGCATTGATGACATCTGAATTTTCGTAGAGCCACTTGTACAACATGAAGAGAATCTCCTAGCCCGGTTTTTTTCCGAGGGGGGTGCTCAACGGCCAGCCGTCCAGCACATGTTCGAGTTCCATGCCACGCGAGCCCTTGATCGAAATCAAATCTTCTGAGCGCAGCATGCCCAGCAATTGCTGGGAGATATTGGGATCGACTTTGAGACTCGACAAAAACGTGACGCCCTTGCGGATCTTTTCAAAACCTTTTTGGAAAGACTTGGCGAATTGACCGACAAAATAAACCGCTTCGAAAGGAATACTAGCCGCGCGCTCGCCCGCTTCTTCGTGGGCTTGCTCACTAAAAGTGCCCAATTCGCGCATATCACCCATCACCAAAAACTTGCGTCCAGAAGCTTCTATTTCAAAAATATTTTTGAGAAGGGCTTGTACGCTATCCGGATTTGAGTTGTAAGCGTCAAACAACACCCTCGCACCATTCGTCAACGGCACCACTTGGTTTCGACCCCATGCCGAATCTTGAATCAAGCCCAGGCCCGCCCAAATTTGCTCCACGGTAAGACCCGCGGCTAAAGCTAATCCAGAGGCACACATCAGATTTACAACATTGTGGCGACCCAAGACATGAACCCAAGTCTGACCGTCAGTACCCTTGATGGTGCCCACCAAATCCAAACCATCCCAATTCATGCGTTGGGCGCGCAGGCAAATATCAGCCGTGGGTTTAAATGAAGAAAACTGAACCTGCGTCGCGGTCGAGCGCGCTTGCATCCGCATCGTCCATTCGTTGTCGATATTGAAAACGTGAAGGGCCTTCGGACAGGCCACGTAGATTTCTTCTTTCGCTTGCGCAATGGCCTGCTGCGAACCAAGTTCGCCGATGTGGGCTCGGCCCACCGTCGTGCAGGTGACAATGTCGGGCTCGCTGATCTGGCACAGTCGCCAGATTTCCCCTGAGTGATTCATGCCCATTTCTAAAATCAAATGCGTCTGATCCGGTGAAGCGTCCAGGATAGAAAGCGGCACGCCCCAATGATTGTTGAAGCTGCCTTTCGAAGCATGCACCTTCAGGTGACGTTTCAATATGGCGTAGGTGAATTCTTTGGTGGACGTCTTTCCGTTTGATCCGGTGATCGCCAAAACCTTGAATCGGTGCTTTCGACGCCAAAAAAGCCCTAGGGCCTGCAAAGCCTGAAGGGTATTTGCGACCTTGACGAAAGAGGCCTTCGTTTTTAGCGCATCCCATTCGCCGCGCCATTCCGCTACGAGAACGACCGTCGCCCCGGCATCCACCGCTTTGGTCACAAAATTGTGCGCGTCGAAATTATCGCCCTTCAAGGGAACAAAAAGTTTGCCGGTGAGGTCGCTACGCGTATCCGTGCCGACCCTGCAAAAGTCTTTGTAGGGTTCAGATAAAACTTGGCCACCGGTGGCTTGGGCCAATTCGGCGACGGTGCACTTCCAGGGTTTTGCGTCGCTCATTTCAGTCGCCCATTTCTAACAATTCCGCCATGATCTTTGCGTCAGAAAATTCGAGCTTTCTATCGCCCACGATTTGGTAATCTTCATGCCCTTTTCCGGCAACCAAAATGACATCACCTTCACGCGCACTTTGCAAGCTCGAGCCCAAAGCTTTTTTGCGGTCCGGTTCGATCTTTACTTCGCCGGGCCAACCTGAGGGCACGCCACTCTTTATGTCGGCGATGATCTTCAGCGCATTCTCGGTGCGCGGATTGTCCGAGGTGATGACGAGGACATCGGAAAACTCGCACGCCGCTGTCGCCATCAAGGGACGTTTGCCTTTGTCGCGATCACCGCCGCAACCGAAGACCGTGATGATTTTGGCATCACCCGACAATCTTAAAACTTTGAGTGCGCGTCCAACTGTGCGGACGGCGTCATCCGTGTGCGCGTAATCGACGAAAACATGCAGACCTCGTTTGTTAGGGACTTTTTCGAGCCGTCCGGGCGCGCCGTAAAAACTTTCAAGCGCTTCGCCCGCTGTTTGCAGCGAACAGCCCGCGGCGCAAGCGGCGGCAATGGCGGCCACCGCGTTGTAAACATTGTGTTCGCCGGTGCACGGCAAATGGATTTCGGCACTTCCACGCGGAGTCGTCAGGTGAAAGAGAGAACCATTCAAGTCTTGCTTCAACACGCGAAATAAAAAATCCGCGGGAATTTTCTTACCGTACCACCAAGTGGTCACGCCTTCGCGCACGCGAGTTTTCCGGATCCATGGATCGTCGCCATTCAAAATCGCGAAACCGGGTTGGCCCGAGCGTCCAAGTAATTCATTGAACAAGCGTTCTTTAGCGGCGAAATAATTTTCCATCGACTGATGGTAATCTAAATGATCGCGCGTGAAGTTGGTGAAAATGCCCACCGCGAACGGAAGACTTTCGACGCGCGCCTGATCCAGCGCGTGCGACGAAACTTCGAAGGCCGCGGCCCGTGCCCCGAGCGCTACGAACTCTCTCAAGCGACGATTCAGAGTCAGGGGATCTGGGGTGGTCAGTTGACTGCCCCACTTATTCGCTAACAAATGATGATCAATCGTACCGATGACTCCGGTGGGCCAGCCAAACCGATTCAAAATTTTTTCGACCATGTAGGTGATGGTGGTTTTGCCATTCGTGCCTGTGACGCCAATGCAAAACAAATCCTTGGACGGACTACCAAAAAACTTCATGGCCAATTGGTCGAGCGCACGCCGCGTGTCCGACACCTTGACCACGGCACCTTTGAAGTCAGGACTCACGCCCGAGTCATCTTCGACGATCAGGGCCAGCACTTGATTGCTTAAGGAAATTTGCGGAATAAACTGATGTCCATCGGCGCTGTTGCCACGGATCGCGACGAACACCGCTCCCATTTTACATTGACGCGAGTCTTGGGTGATTTCCAAGACCTCTTCCGCTGAAGTCTCGCCAAACTGTACTGACGGAAAAAGAGAGAGCAACTGGGAGAGCTTCATGGAACTCCTGTAGAAATTAATCTGGATTTTCTAGCACGAGAGTCACGCGATGGCGACTGGGAACAAGCGCACCCGATTGCGGAATGGTGCGCACAACCACGCCGTGCCCGCGCACTTGAATATGACTGGCCTGACCGCGAACTTTGGTCAGAGCTTCGCGCAACGTCAGGCCCAACAAATTTGGAAATGTTCCGGCCGCTTCGTTTTCCGCAGCCGACTTAAGATCGGCGACGGCGCGTGCCTGAAGATCGGTGCGCCGCTTCTCGGGGGAAGCTCCGCGCACCCTGTTGTTTTCGGTGAAGAGCACCGGCGGCAGACCTGCGCGACGGACCATGTACTGCGCGATTCTCGAGAACACCGGCGCCGCAACTTGGCTGCCGTAGTAAGCCTTCTTCGGATCGTCGATGGCCACCAAGATCACGTAGCGAGGGTTATGCGCTGGAACAAATCCTGCGAAACTTGAAATGTAAGAATTCGGAATATAGCCGCCTTTTACGGTGTCGACTTTCTGCGCCGTGCCCGTTTTTCCGGCAACGTGGTAACCCGGAATCCTTGCATTCCAACCGGTGGCTTTTTCTTCGGTGGCCGCGGTCAGCATCAAACGCATCGTCGCCGCATCGGCCGATGTGAGCACTCGGCGAATGTCTTGCGGTTGAAGTTCCACGGCCTCGGCTTGACCGGGACGTCGGACTTTTTTCACCAACATCGGCTTTCTAAGCATCCCGCCATTCGCAATCGCACCGTAGGCGGCGATCATTTGCATAGGCGTAACCGCTATCCCGTGACCGAAAGAAATATTCGAAAGCAAATGCGGACGCCAAGGCAAGGGGTTCATGATGCCGCGCGCTTCGCCCGGTAGATCCATGCCCGTCTTCGCGCCGAATCCAAAGTCGGTGAGACCTTGAAATAATCGTTGCGCCCCCAAATCAAAGGCGATCTTGGCCGTACCGATATTCGACGAGTGGGCTAAAATTTCAGTCACGTTCAACCATTCGAACTTTTCACTCTCCATCGCTTCTTTGATCCACTTGTCGCCGATCTTCCAGCGCCCTCCTTCGCAAAAGTAGCGCGTGCTCGGGCGCACCAGATTTTCCCTTAGGGCGGCGGCGACCACGAAGGTCTTCATAATCGATCCGGGCTCGAAAGCGTCGGCGACCAGGCGATTGCGCAAATTACTCAGCGGCAAATTCGCCATGGCCAGAATTTCGGAGGTTTGCGCGTCCATCACCACGCCCATAGCCGAAGCCGCTTCGAACTTTTCGACCACGGACTGAAGCTCTTGCTCGAGATTGAATTGCGCTTCGTAATCGATGGTCAGCTCAAGATCGGCCCCGTCGGGAACTTCGGTCAGCGAACGGCCATCGGCCAAGAGGGGCCTTCCGCGCGCGTCGCGGGGAAGCAAAACTTGCTTCAGCTGTCCTTCGAGATCTTTATTGAACTGAAGCTCTAAACCTTCAAGACCGCTGCCTTCACTGCCGACGAAACCCAGAACTTGCGCCAGCAACCCGCCGTTCGGGTAAACTCGCTTAGGCTCTTCGATGAAACCTAAACCCGGCTCATCCCATTTCTTGATCTTGTCGCGTTCGGCTTCGGAAATTTGGCGCTTCAACCAAATGAAGCGACGTTGTCGGTCGCGCAGTCTTTTGCGCGTCGCTGCTTCGGGTAAATTGAAAGCTTTCGACAGGCGTTTCGCCAACCGGGATGAATCCGTGATCATCTTGGGATCCGCGAAAAGCGAATAGGCGGGAACGCTGGCGGCTAGTTCATTGCCATGGCGATCGACAATGGCGCCGCGACGGGTACGGATCTGCAAAGAAGTTTCAAACTGGCGTTTCTTCAGATTGTCGAGGCGCGAATCCGGCAGCATCTGCAGCACGCCCGCGCGCACGATCAAAACGCCCCACAAAACCAGAAAGCACGAGAAAAGAAGCAGTATCCGACTACGCATGCGACCCCAAAGTTATTGCGGCATCGCGAGATCGCTGCCCGCCAGCTGAATGATCTGTCCGGTGCGCGCGTCGTTCAAAGTCAAATGACGAACGGCGTACTTGCGAATAAGTTCGGGCCGCGTGAGTTGCGCGTATTCCATGCTCATTAGACGATAGCGATCGCGCAGGGCTCGGTGTTCTTGGCTCGCTTTAAGAGTTTGATATCCCATGCGGCGCACTTCCATTTTTAGAAGCACCAGCGAGAACAGCGTTGCTACGAAAATAAGAACGCTAAGGAACGGGAGAATTTCATGTAAGCTTCCCCGTTTGATATTTTTTTGCTCCGAATGTTTTGCCATCACCGTTGCTTACCCCTCGCTGAAAAACCCTAAGCTTCGCACTGCGAGAGCGGGGGTTCGCGCTTTCTTCTTCTCTGCTCGGGACAATCACTTTCTTGAATAGCGGATGTCCCAGCTCCCCACCCTCTTTAAAAGCATACTTTACGATGCGGTCTTCGAGAGAGTGAAATGTGATGATAATTAAACGACCCTTCGGGCTTAACGCACGCATCAATCCGGGCAAGCAGGACTCAAGTCCGGAGAGCTCGTTATTGACCGCCATTCGTAGCGCCAGAAAGTAGCGGGTGGCCGGATGATGACCTTTGCGTGACCAGCCCTCGACCCGTTCGATCAGCGCGGCCAGATCACGGGTGGTTTGAAAGGGTTTAGTTTTGCGATCCGCGACCACGGCACGAACCCCCCTTTGCGGGCGCCTGACTTCACCTAACGTCGTGAATAAATCTAAGAGCTCGACTTCGGGCCAGGAGTTCACCAGATCCGCCGCCGTGTGTTTCAGAGTTTGATCCATACGCATGTCGAGCGGGCCATCATTATAAAAACTAAAGCCGCGATCCGCTTCGTCGAGCTGCGGCGAGCTCACGCCTAAATCCAGAAGTATGACGTCAAAGCCGCTCTCCGGGCGTTTCTCGAGCGAGGCGATGTTGTGAAAATTGAAATGTTGAATTGAAAATTTGCCGCTCAAGATGTGGGTGGCGAATTCTTTTTCGGCGTGATCTACCGCTGCAAGATCCTGGTCGATACCAAACACTTTTGCTGCGGGAATCGCTTCGAGCATCGCGCGCGAATGGCCACCGCGGCCGAAGGTTCCATCCAAAATCGATTGCGGCGAAATTTCTTTCGCCAGATTCAGGACTTCCTCGAGCAGAACGGGTTTGTGCATAGAAATTAGGTAGCATGGAAATGGGGATAAGGTTAGCCTGATATAGCATGATGATCGAATGCCCGCGCTGCGGTTTCGCGCAACCGAAGGACCAATACTGCGCCAGCTGTGGCGTAAATATTGACCATTTGCTCGCTAAGCCGAAGCCGCTCTTGGTGCGGCTGTTGGCCAATCCCAATTTTCATTTGTCCTTGATTGGTGTTCTGATCGCGGTGGTGGTGGCTTGGATTTTCTATACCCAATCGGCGACGGTCTCGCGCGAAGTCGGGCGCATGCTCGACCTGCCTGTCTCTTCTCGCAATGCGGGCGAGCCCGTTGACCCAGAGTCGGAAAATCTGGCCGCGGCCCAGGCGGTGGCCGAAGAATCGTTGTCGGATATTGCCGAAGAAGAAGAAGAAGGCCCAGAATCGGCCGGAGGCCTCCCCGGTGCTTCATCCGCCCTCGGTACGGGCGATACGCGCTCACCGGAGGAAATCCTCGCGGCGGCCATGGGGGTACCCGTATCCGCTGTGGCTTCGGCGGGCGGGTCGAATACCGACCCGAAGAACATCGAGCTTGTCCATTGGGAAGTGCCGCGCGAATCGTTGGCTGGCTTGCTGGTCAACGCTCAACGCTTGTCCGACAGCAACGGAGGACGCGCCTACTACTGGCCTCAAGGATCGAAGATTGCCGAGACTTTGCAGACCACCGGTCAGCCGCTGGGAACAGTCAAATCCGTGGCGCTGCAGGCGAACGCTCAGCTCTCGAACATGACCGCGGCCACCGCCCCCGAAATGTTTCAATTTTCAATCGCAGCCCAAGTCTCGAAATACGAGAACAAGGAAGCGAGCGTTCGTTGGTCGGTGAATTTCTATCTTCCGCAAGCCGAACAGCCGGGCGAATCTGGGCCGGCCATGCGTCAAGTGATGGAAGGACAAATCGCGGGTTCCCAGGTTTTGGCTCCGCAAGGTTTGATCATGTTGATCGTGGAGCCCCCGAATCGCAGCGCGCGCGAAGATCAAATCACGCGCGCTGGCGAAGGGCCTTGGTCCGTCTTCGGCTCACCCGAGTTTCGCTCAGGCCTTACGGACTGGGTGATGATTATTCAACTCAAATAAACTAAAGTGATTTAACGAACGCTAAAACTTCTTCGGCGTGACCTGGCACTTTGACTCCGCGCCATTCTTTGACCAGCTTGCCGGACTTATCCACGACAAATGTCGACCGTTCGATGCCGCGCACTTGGCGCCCGTACATATTCTTCATTTTTATAACGCCAAAAATATTGCAAAGGCTTTCGTCTTCGTCGCTGAGCAAGTCGACCGTGTATTTTTGATTGGTTTTGAACTTTTCGTGGGACTTCATCGAATCGCGCGAGATGCCAAAAACTTCGGCACCTTCCGATTTGAATTTCGGTAACAAACGCGAGAAATCTTGACCTTCGATCGTGCAGCCCGGCGTTGCATCCTTCGGGTAAAAATAAAGCACAACGGTTTTCCCTTTGAGCTGCTTCAGGCTGATCGACTTCTCACCGGTGGAGGGAGCTTCAAACGCGGGTACCGATCTTCCGACCAAAACCGAAGACTTTTCGGACGCTTTCGCAGTTTTGTTCAGCGGGCTCTTTGCCGGACTTTTCGAGTTAGGACTTTTTGTTTTTTTCATATGCGTACGAGTTACACGGAAATTCCCCTTTCCTCAAGTCAGGTCTTGTCCTAGCCTCTTTCTCATGAATGATGGATTTACGCGCCCCCAGGGCAACAGTGGTTGGATTGAAGTGATCGTGGGCTGCATGTTTAGCGGCAAAACCGAAGAGTTGATCAAACAGATGCGCCGGGCGCACATAGCCAAGCAGCGCTGCCAGACCTTTAAACCGCGCATCGATGCGCGCTATTCGGTGGAAGATGTGGCTTCTCACGATCAAAATCGCTTGGCCGCATTCCCGGTCAACGAGGCGGACGAGATCCCGCCCTTGATTCATCCGGGCACCTCGGTGGTGGCCATCGATGAAGGCCAATTCTTTGGTGACGAACTGATTCAAGTGGCCACCGAACTGGCAGACTCCGGAAAGCGAGTGATCGTGGCCGGTCTCGACACAGATTGGCGAGGACGCCCCTTTGGCCCCATGCCCCAATTGATGGCCGTGGCCGAAGTCGTCCGTAAGCAACATGCCATCTGCCGCATATGCGGAAGTCCGGCGGCGCGAACTCAGCGGCTGGTCTCGGCCCAAGAAGACATTTTGGTGGCCTCGGGGGACGCCTACGAAGCCCGTTGCCGTAAGCACTTTGACCCCGATTTGGGCACACGGACCTTGACAGACCAAGTCAGTCCCTGAAAAGTTGGACCCCATGGAACATTTGCGCTTATCGCCCTTAATTTCTGAAGACGAAATCAAAACTCGAGTAGCGAAGATCGGCGCGACCATCACCGATAAATTTAAAGGGAAAGATTTGGTCGTCGTCGGCGTACTTAAAGGTTCGTTTATGTTCTTTGCGGATTTGATCCGCGCCATCGATACGGACTTATCC
>JBEIHA010000062.1:0-12538 GCA_040381635.1 Pseudobdellovibrionaceae bacterium | reverse complement strand
CGCAATTTGATTTCGCCGAGATCGGTCATATCGTAGCTGCCGCCATTGGCGCAGAATTTTCCGGTGCGATCCGAGATCCCTAAGCAAGGAGAAGGCCAGACTTGAACACAGGCCCGGGATCTGAGACCCTTCGAACATGCGCACCTCCCAGCAATGGCTTGATGAATACTCCGCAACCCACCAGAACCCGCTGAATCAGCGCATTCACAGGTTCACTGTTCCTTTGATTTTCTGGTCGATGCTGGCGATGGTCGCGACACTGCCGCCGGTGGCGTTGCTGATTCTGACGCCTTTGTTCAGCTTCTATTTCACTTTAGGTTGGACTTATGGCTTCGTGATGGTTTTTGTTACCGGTTTTTGTTTGATGGTCAGCTATCTGATGATGATTTGGGGATGGCCGGTTTTCTATTTGGCGCTCGTGGTGTTTGTGCTGGCTTGGAGCGCACAATTCTACGGCCACAAAGTCGAAGGTAAAAAGCCTACTTTTCTGAGTGACATTTTGTTTTTATTGATCGGTCCATTGTGGACCTTAGACAAGTTAGGTCTCTTTAAGAAAGCGCTTAAGGCGAAGTGAGAATGTGAGCTTGGCTTCCACTTCAGACAAAGAAAAGCTGAACACCATGGCGCGCGCTGCCTTGCTCGCCAATCAAGTGCATACGCAAGACGGCGCGATGCTCGCCGCCGGACAAAATCAATTCAAGACTTTATGGACTAGGGATTTTTGTTTTTGCGTGCCAGGCCTCTTGATTGTTGGCGAAAGTTCTTTAGTGAAACGCCAGATCGAAATGTATTTTCAATTTCAGCGCGCCGACGGCCTTATCCCGCGGGGCGTGGATGTTTGCCCACCGCAGTTGCGAGTGGTCACTAACTCCATTCACAGACTTGCGGCTAAGCTTTTGCCAAAGTACGAAACCCGCAAATTGAAGCCCGAGTACTACGGCGAACACCGAACCGAGGCTTTTGATTCGGGCGTCTTGCTGACCATAGCGCTACTGAAGTATTTGGATCACGAAAAAATCCCGCTGGATCGGGATCTGTATGGGCCGCGGATCAAAGGCGTTTTGGATTTTTATCTATTGCACCAAAAAGAAGGCTTGGTTCATCAAGCGGCGTATTCCGACTGGCAAGATTCCGCGCGCAGAGAAGGCGCGGGACTGTATCTGAACGTGCTGTTGTTGATCTTAGCTAAAAAACTGAAAAGCTATGGTTTTCACCACCCGCTTTTTGATGGCTTAGAGAATGCGGTCTTCGTGAAGTTCTTTGACCGAGATCGAAGCCTGTTTCGCCAAGATGGCTTTGGGCAGATTCCCCTTGAGGCCCATCTCTGGATCATCGAGCACCACTTGATGGAGCAACACGTGGGCGCCGATGATTTATATCAACAGTTGAAACAAAGCCAACTTTGGGAACTCTTGGGAACACCGATCGCGCCGGTCTATCCCGCAAAAGAAGTGAGCCTCACCACCAAAGTAGTGGGTTTAAGACATTATCACGATGGCTTGCACTGGCCTTGGCTGATGGCCGAAGCGGCCCGCATCGCTATTTTGCAAAAGGATCAGCCCGAAGCGGACGGTATTTTTTCGAAAATCGCGGACTTCGTTTCGCGAAGTGGTGGCGTGGGCGAAGTCTATTTGGCGAATGGACGTCCGTTTCGATCTAACTTCTATCGTTCGGAGATGCCGTTCAGCTGGTCATCCGCAAAAATTTTAGAGGCCCTTCACTCGAGTTCGCGGCACTCGGCCACCACGCGTACCCAGCTTACATTTTTGTGACGGGTCTTCACGGGATTAAGATCCACCACACCACGAATCACTTTGCCCGACCGCGGCGTCGTGAATTGGCTATAGGTCGAAGCCAAGCCCTTGATTTGGGCAACTATGTTTAAGGTGTAATGTTCTTCTCCGTTTTGGTCTTTGCGAAATCCAACGGTAAAGGATTGCCCGTCCATTCCGGGGTCACCGGTACTTTCTAAGGTGTGGCTGACCGCTCCCCAATTGGGTTCGCGGAATTCACCATCTTCGACGACCCTTTCACTCTTAAAGCGGTATGATTTTTTTCCGAGGGTCGTGTAGCCTGTGAGCTGGCAAGTCAGGTTGGTCACACCGCTTGGTCGATGGGGCATTACGGGAGCGTTACCAGCCGAGTGCCATTCGCCACCGAAAGCGTGTGGGAAACTTAAGAAAATCGACAACTGAAGAAAAATTGCAAGCGAGAGACGCACCATAAGCAAAAGGCTCCTGACCGAGTGGTTCAGAAGCCTTCTACTACAAGCGCGGTGCCAAAGTTAGCGGACATTCCAAAGATCAAGATAAGCCTTGATGTCGTTCGCCGCGGGACGCTGACGCTTGTCTTTCAATTGGCTGTCGCGGCAGCTGAAGCGCGAGTAGATGCTTAAGATCACTCCGCCTTTGACTACCCCGTAGCTGTAACCGGGGGCATCCATGCAGACGGGGTCCGTGGCCTTGGTCAATCCACCGCCAGTAATGCCCGCCGCCGCGGCCTTGAGCTCAGGCAAATCCTTGGCGTCAACATGGCCTAGCAAGTATTCACGCTCAAGGCCGCCTTCGAAAATTTTGTTCATGTCTGTGCCGTAGTAGGCTTCGCGTACATTCACTTCACCGTAATTGGTGATCCAAATGTGGCGAAAGCGCAAACCACCGGGCACCGGCATGCCACCGCCCATGCGCAGTTCCGCGAAGCTGTTTTGCTCGGGGCTTACAGGGGACATAGCGAAAGTGTTCAAGGACAGAGCAGCGATCAGGGCAAGAATTACGTTTTTCATTTTTTAGTCCTTTCGAGACTTGGTTTGCTTGTTCAACGAGATCAGTTGTAACGAACGCTCGGGGTGAAATATATTGAAAGTAAATAAATATTAGCTTAAAAATATAATATCTATAAATCTAAAAGGGGAATCGTGAGCGTTTTTAAGCATTTAAAGTATCGGACCGCCATCGAAGAAATCGTCGAATCACGCCGAAATTTGCCGGGAAAGTTCACTTTGCGGGGGCTCGCGATGGAAGCCGGCATGCAGGCAAGCTTTCTGACTAATGTTTTAAAGGGGCGTTTTGATTTCAACGCCGATCAAATGTTCGCCTTGGCGCATGCCCTGGCACTTCCATCGTTCGAGCGGGACTACTTGTTGCTTCTACTGGAACACGAACGTTCCGTTCTTAAGGCCCGCAAAGAAGAGTTAAAAAAGCAGATCGAAGAAATACGTAAAGAAAATCAGAAGAGCGAGAAGCACCTCAGCGTCAAGGCCGTCGAACTATCCAGTGATGCGCAAGCGCAATACTACTTGGATCCATTTGCGCAACTGACTTTAGTTTATCTGAATCTTGCCCCATACAATAAAAGTCCTGAAAAACTGGGGAGCACTTTGGGAATATCGCAGCAGCACCTGGGCGAAATTTTGAAGATACTGACCACCACCGGCGACGTGGTCCGAGAAGGCTCTTCTTATAAAGTGGTCGCACGCAACCGTCATTTGCCAAAAAGAAATCCTTTGAGCGGCCCGCACCTAACGATGATGCGTTTGAAATCGATCGATCAGCTGCAGCGCTTGAGTATCGACCAGTCCTATTCACATTCAGTGACTTTCACAGGGACCGAGGACACCAAGGAAGCCTTAAGCGACGCCTACCTCAGTTTTTTGAAGAAGGCCGAAGGCATCGTGCGTCCCGCTAAGTCGGAAAGGGTTTTTCAGATGAGCTTTGATTTGTTTCCTTGGGATTTGTGATTTGCGGGGTGGGTGCTGGGCCGCGGCGGAGGATTGCTTTCGCGGAGTGATGGCGGATCGTTGGAAATGGATGACGGGAGATTGGCTTTCGACCTCGCGAATCTTCTAGGTTCGAGTTCGAGTTCGAGTTCGAGTATAAACTATTTTAGTTAAAATTGATTCGCGACAAGTAAATTTGTTAAGTGAAATAAATTTATTGACAGAGTTTGCGACTAATTTTGTTACTCGCTTAAGTTATTTAGCTCGATCAATAGTGAGCCTTTACGCCGTCCCATTGGCGTTTCCTATCGCTGGATTTCTTCATGCCCTCGCCGATCGTGTCCGATTTAAAATCTCCCTTCAAACAAAAAGCTCGTTGCCAAAATTCGACTTTCAAAACATGAGCTATGTTCTCCATTCGTGATCATACAAAAACGGAGGCACAAATGGATTTATCAAAACTCAGCGACGCGCAATTGATCTTGAACTCGAAGTCCCTTGTAAAACAAGAAAGTGCCTTGCTCGTCACCATTCTTCATCACATCAAAGAAATAGACCGGCGCCGGTTGTACGCCGATTTTAAACAGCCAAGTCTTTTGGATTTAGTCTTGCATGAACTTGGCTATCCTCGTGATCAGGCCGTGCGCCGGATTCAAGCGATGCGGCTAATGCGTGAAATTCCACTGGTTGAAGAAATGATAGATTCCGGCGAGATCAATCTCACCCATGTAGGGATTGTGCAGAGTTTGTTCTCACATCAAAAAAAAGAAGGCCAAGCGCTGAACCACGCCGAGAAAGTTTCGGTCCTTCAGAAAGTAGCCGGCCAAAGCACTCGTGAAGCTCAGAAGATTGTCTTTTCGCTGGCGGACACTCCGCTTAAATTCGAAGAGAAAATCATGATGGTGGCCGAAGACACCTATAAAGTGACCTTCACCACAAAGGAAGTCACGGTTAAGAATTTGGAAAATCTGAAAGGCATGTTGGCGCATTCGCATCCCGGTATCACTCTTGACCAACTCATTCATAAACTCACTGAACTTGGACTAGAGGCCTTCAAGCCGACTAAGCCAGTCGCGGCGCCGCGACTAAATTCCAAGGCGCAGATCAAAAGGCAGATTTGGCAGCGGGATAATAGTCAGTGCACCAATTGTGGGTCAGTTTATGCCGTCGAGGAAGATCATATACAGCCGAAAGCGAAAGGCGGAGCGTACACGCTAGAGAATATGCGCCTGCTGTGTCGATCTTGTAATCAACGAGCTGCGGTTAAACAATATGGCGTGGAAAAAATGGCGACGCATCTCCGGGCGGATTGACTTCGCAAGTCAGGGAATCATCGCCCGATAGATTTAAGCGCGGCGCTACGCTACGCTCCGGCACTCTTCTTCGTCACCCGAAAGTACAGCGTGGTGGCGAATAGCCCCCCCGACACCAGCGTCGGAAAAATAAATCCCCGGAACTCCCAAGAGCGAAAAATCTGAAACCCGGCGATCGAGCCCAACACGAATCCAGAAATAATCCCGACGCGCATCATGTTCGCCCGGGTCTCCCCCTCATACTCGACGCCCAAAAGTTTGCGGTACATCATCCTTACCAAGCCAATGCCTAAATCCGTGGTCACCCCAGTCAAATGGGTGGTGCGCACCACAGACTTCGAGACCAAAGACACCGTCGCGTTCTGTAGCCCACAAATGAGGCAAAGCATCCCAAGCAAGGCATAATCGCGCGGCAAGGCCAGCGGCTCTCCGAATTTTCCGAACATTTTATTAAAACCGGCGATCTCCACGACCAGAATCAGCACAAATAGAACTCCGAACACGATGTGATATTTGGGGTCTTTGCCCAGCTTCAATCGGATATCGACCAAAAACCCGCTGATCATCGCGCCCAGCAAAAAACAAACGGGTACCAGAAGCAAACCGGCGGCGTGACCATAGCTGCGCATTCCTAGCTCCACCCCAAACAAGGTAGCGAAGCCCGTCACGTGGGAAACAAACGAATGGCAGGCCATAAAGCCCCCGATATTCAGCAGCCCCGCCTGAAATGCCAGAATCACCCAAATGGTCATATTGGCGCGCGTGTAAGTGGAAATGGAGGGATTGTTGAAGATCACTAAAAAAAGCCTAAGGCAGGGAAAGGACTTTGTAAATCGAACAGAAGAAAGGTTTGCTTAAGCGTAAACCCTCACTTATGGTCAAAAACTTATGAACATCAGAAATATTTGTATTATTGCGCACGTCGATCACGGCAAAACCACCCTCGTGGATCACCTCTTACGCCAAAGCGGCACGTTTTCGGAACGCGCGGCTCTTGAAGACCGGGCCATGGACTCCATGGACTTGGAACGCGAACGCGGGATCACCATTCAAGCGAAAAACGCCGCGATCCAATACAAAGATACGCGGATCAACATCGTCGACACTCCCGGGCACAGCGATTTCGGGGGAGAAGTTGAGCGTATCTTAGGAATGGTCGATGGTGCCGTCCTGTTGGTGGATGCAGCCGAAGGCCCCCTACCGCAAACTCGATTCGTGCTTAAGAAAGCATTAGAGCGCGGACAGCGCGTGATCTTGTGCGTGAACAAAGTCGACCGTCCGGAATGCCGTGACGGCATCCGCACCGCCGAAGTGGTGAATCAAACCTTCGATCTTTTCATCGACTTGGGCGCCACTGAAGAACAGGCTGAATTTCCGATCGTTTACGCTTGCGCGAAGGCCGGCTGGTGCACGACGGATACGAACGAAATCCCCGCTCTGATCTCGGGCGAGAAAAAAGGATCTCTTCAGCCTTTGTACGATCTCGTGGTCGAAAAAATTTCTCCGCCGCACGCGGGTGATGAAAAAAGCTTCCAGTTGGCCGTAGCCAATTTGGGTTGGTCGGACTTCGTGGGCCGCTTGGCCATCGGCCGAATCATGTCGGGCTCGTTGAGCGTAGGCCAAAAAGCATGGCGCATTAGCAAAGACGAAAACGGCAATGAAGTGCGCGAAGGCTTCAACGTCACAAAATTGTTCCACTATAAGGGCATGGCGCAGGCCGAAGTTAAAACTCTAGAAATGGGTGATGTCGGCGTCATCGGCGGAACAGAAAATTTCCAGATCGGTGACACCATCGGCGGCGAAGAAACCACCGCGCCGATGGAACGTATCGAAGTCAACAAACCGACCCTGGGTATGATTTTCTCGGTTAACACTTCGCCTTTCTCAGGCCGTGACGGCGATGCCTTGCAATCGCGTAAGCTGCGCGAACGACTCTTACGCGAAGTGCGCCAAAACGTCGCCGTGAAATTCGAAGAGACCGGCGCCTCGGATCAATTCCGTGTGCTTGGCCGCGGTGAACTTCAGTTCGCCATTCTGATCGAACAAATGCGCCGTGAAGGCGGAGAGTTCATGGTCGGACGTCCCGAAGTTCTGATCAAAGGCAAAGGCCCGACCCGCGAAGAGCCGCTGGAAAAAGCGACGCTCGACTTGCCCGAAGAATTCGCCAGCGACGTCACCCGCATGTTCCAAGAACGTAAAGGTCTTTTGATGTCGTACGAGGCCGTGGGGACCCAATCGGGACCGAACGGATCACAAAACCGCATTCGCTTGGAATTCGAAATTCCCACCCGCGGCCTTTTGGGGATGAGAACGAAGTACCTTACCGCCACCAAAGGTGAAGGCTTGTTCAGCTCGATCGCCATCGGCTACACGCCTTGGAAGGGTGAGATGCTGCACCGCCTGAACGGTGCCCTGATTTCCGATCGTAACGGTCACGCCACCGAATACGCCCTTATGAACTTGGATGACCGCGGACAAATGTTTATTAAGCCAGGCGACGAAGTCTACGAAGGCATGATCATCGGCCAGTACAATAAAGAGAACGATTTGAACGTGAATCCGGTTCGCGAAAAGAAGCTGACCAACGTTCGCGCTTCCGGATCCGATCATTACGTGGCGCTGAAAGGTGTCCGCGAAATGACTTTGGAACGCTGTATCGAATGGCTAGAACAAGACGAGTGGATTGAAGTCACTCCCGCGAACATTCGCATGCGTAAAAAGGTGCTTCAGGTGAATCAACGCTCGATCGTGCGCCGAATTGACAACGATAACGACTGAATATTGCCGGGGCGTGCGCTTTGCGGTCTGGATTTAAGAAACTGTAAACGAATATGCTCCGCCGAAATGGCCCCTCAGCGGCTGCCCATGCGGAATCTGCTTGAATTTATTTACCTCCACGGTAGTCTCCCTGGCATATTTTGTTTGATCGACGTCTTGTTACGTCAGAGGAGAAAAGTTCATGGGTAAGAAATTATACGTAGGGAACCTTCCCTACTCGGTGGATGACGCGGCTTTAGAAAGCCAATTTTCTGAATGCGGTAAGGTCGAATCCGCGCGCGTGATCACGGATCGTGATAGCGGCCGTAGTAAGGGTTTCGGCTTTGTCGAAATGTCTTCGGATGAAGAAGCCAATGCCGCAATCGAAAAATTCAACGGTCAACCCAACGGTGGACGTAACATGACGGTTTCCGAAGCTCGTCCTCAAGCTCCCCGCGAAGGCGGAGGCGGTGGCCGCGGCTTCGGCGGTGGTGGCGGCGGACGCGGCGGCGGCCGTGACGGTGGTGGTTACGGCGGCGGTGGCGGACGCGGTGTTGGCGGCGGCAACCGTTACTAAAGCACAAACTGAATTTTTGAGATTCTCTAAACCCGTTGCGACCCAACGGGTTTTCTTTTTGAAGAAACTCAGTCGCAACGAATTTTGGCCTGAGCTACGTCCACTCTATCGCAAGCCACTTTACCGTTCCGCATGCGCGAAGTTTTGTAGATCGCTTCAACGACGCCGGCTTTCTTATTGAATTTCGCTTCCACAAAATCGCAGGCTTCGATTTTTCCAAACTTTTCCTTCGATGATTTACCGGCTGCACATTTCACGACCAATGAAATTTGATGATCCGCGCCGATCGGTTCGCCGCCGGTTTCCTCGATGGTGACCGTCACCTCGCCGTTGGGAATTTTGATTTTTTGGTGAGTGAAATTGCTGGGCGGTGGCATCAGTTTGGCTTCATCTACTTTTTCGTCGGCATGAGCCGTGCCGATCAACAGTCGAACATACCAAGCCATAAAGGCATTGCCGGCGTACTGACGACACATCGGTAACGACAAATGAATATGATTGTGGTGACGGTGATCTTCGTCACCAATGGTGCCGTGGGGCATGCCGCTAGAGCGATTGGGCAGGCAGCCGGCGCGCTCGCGATTGGCGGCCTCACCCCAGCACTGACGAAGCTTGGTGAAGAAGGCCTGGGTGTTCGCGTCTTTTTTCTTATACGAATATTCGCGACCATCAACGACGATCGTATTGATATCGATGGCTAAACCATAATTGTGAAGTGATCCCGTTCGTTGATGGGCCTCGTTGCCCATGGTTCCGGCGTGATAGACTTTGCCTGAGTTGAAAGAGTTTATCCCCCCCGCCGCCTGACTCACGCAGCGACCGAACTGGTTGCTCATAAACGTGGCCATGTCTTCGTGCATTTTGATTTGACCGTCGCAACCCGATGCATGTTGCTCGCCTTCTCCAAATTTAAACTGGAACTTACCCGGCTGATTAGAACACGCATTGACATTAACGAGTGAAACTCCCGCAGGCCCTACTCCACCCGATCCGCCCAATTCCAGTGAAGATCCGGTGCCCGACTGCGTGTTGTAGCCGCCGCCTCCTCCCGCGAATTCGGATCGCCCCATCATCTGCTGAAGCACCTGCAGAGCGGGGTTTTGCTGCGGGTTCTGCGCCGAAGGCTGAGGAACCTGATTAGGGACCGGTTGAACTAGGATTCTCTGTGGGGTCGTCGCTGTATTTGTGGACGAAGGCAACGGCGCGGGCATACCCGCATTGTCCTGCGGCCAAGGGTTCACCGCGGCCTGCACGGCTCCAGCCCAAGTGATGAAAAGCAAAATCGTCCAAATTTTTTTCACGAGCATCCCAACAGCATTGCAAAACAACGGCCCGCGAAAATCATTGCGGGCCCTAAGTGTTGTCTAAGAGCTTAACACATGCTCAAAGTTGAGACTGAGTCCAGACCGGGCCTTCGCCTAGCGGGTTTTTGCGAAATTAGATTTCGAAATCCGTAATCAAGGTGACGTTCGGATGCTCTAAGATCCAGCTGATCGGAAGATTTCTGTCTTTGATCGCTTGCAATAAAATTTTGCGTTTGCGCTCACCACGGGCCAGCACCAGAATTTTTTTGGATCGTAAGAAGGTTTCTACTCCGTACGTTAGACCCCAAGTCGGATCCTTGAGCTCGAGATAATTTTGAATTTCGGGGCTGAGCAGCACGCACCCACTGGTGAAGCGCTTCGGCAAAAAAGGTTCGTGAAAGGCGACGTGCCCATTTATTCCCACGCCCAAGATCGCCGCATCGGCATAGCCCGACCCATCCGAGATCCATTCCATCTGACCCACATAAGGCGCCATTTCTTTTTCAAGAAATTCGCGGAAATGACCTTTCATGGGACCCGAGATGATTTCATCGAGTTGCATCATGCGCAGCGACTTGAGAAGCGGAGTGGGCTCAGCCACGCAGCGTTTGTACAGGGCCAGCGGCGTGCCCCCCGCCGGCATAAACACACGCTCGCCTGGTCGGACTTCGCTATGAAGCCAAGTCCAGGCTAAGTCGGTCCATGCATGCTCGTCTTTGCCAATTCGCTTGCGCATATTTAAGATAGTACCTGAGGGTGAGGTCGCATTTGAAAAAGAATAATCTGCTCGTTGTTGCACATCCCGATGATGAAACGATCTTCTTCGGCGGACTAGTCCAGGTTTATCGTCGCAGGCCTTGGAAGATCATTTGCGTGACGGATGGTAACGCCGACAAAGACGGCGATAAACGTAAGAAAGATTTTTTCTCGGCTTGCGAGCAAATGAAAGCGAAGCAATTCGAGATGTGGGATTTCCCCGACCGCTACACCGAGCGTTTGAACGTCGAGCAGCTGAGCGAAAGACTTAAGTCCGAAAATGTAGCCGAAGTTTTTACGCATGGCGCTTTGGGTGAATACGGTCACCCTCATCATCAAGACGTTTGTCTGGCTGTCTATCGATCTTTCGCCGACCGCGCGATGGTGTGGAGCACGGCTTACAATTGTTTCGCCGAAAAAGTCATCCGTGTTCCCCGTCGGGCCTACGACTGCAAAGCCAAAATTTTATCGCGCACGTATTTTTCCGAAACGAAACGTTTTGCACGCTGGCTTCCGCACCAAAATCACGAAGGTTTTATCCAACTGAAGCTCAAAGAGGTCGAAGCCGTGTATGCTTATTTGAGTGCGGGCAAAGCTTTGTCCGCAGGCGCTCTAAGCGAATACGCGTGGTTCGAACCTTACTTTGAAGAGTTTCGCACCCAAATTTCCGAACGTCCGTTCTAGGCCGGGCTTGCCTCCAAGCTTTGACAATCGGTGTTGCGCCGCCTAGTTTGGCCACATGATCATTTCCGTGGCCGAGGCCGTCGCTAAATTGCAAACCGGAGGAATCGTCGCGAGTCCGACCGAAACCGTCTACGGCCTTGCCGGTCGTATCGACGACGAAAGCGCTTTGAAGCAAATCTTCATGATCAAGCAACGCCCGTTTTTTGATCCTTTGATCGTGCATGTCTCAGATCTGGCGACCGCAAAACGTCTGTCCCGGGATTGGCCCCCGGTTTTTGATCTCTTGGCGCAGGAATTTTGGCCAGGACCGCTGACTCTGATCACACGCAAAGCCGAATTGGTGTCCTCGCTGATCACCTCGGGTCTTGAAACCGTGGCTCTTCGCTGGCCTAACCATCCGGTGGCGTTGCAGATCCTGCAGGAACTTCAGATTCCACTCGCGGCTCCGTCGGCCAATCTTTTCGGGCGAACAAGTCCCACGACCGCCGAACACGTCGAGCATGAGTTTTCGGGTAAAATCCCCGTGGTCGACGGCGGGCAAAGCGAAGTCGGTGTCGAAAGCACGGTTCTCGCCTATGACGACACCACTCCCGACAAGCTGCATATCTTAAGACCGGGCGGAATTTCGCGGACCCAATTGCAAAAAGTTTTGCTCGATCATGGCTTAAATTTAGAAATCGTACGCACCAGCTCCTCGGCTTCTCCGGGACATTTAAAAGCTCACTATCAGCCCAGTTGTCCGGTCGTGATCCTCGAAGACAAAGCTTGGAGTGAAGAATTTCGCAAAGCCATCGAAGGCGCTCTCGACCGACCATTTCCCTATATTCACGAAATGAAACTTGGACCCACTGCCCAGGTAGCCGCTCGCCGCCTCTACGGCGAATTCCGCCAGTTCTCCGAAGTGCAAGGCGGACTGATCGTGATCACGCGCACAAAAGAACACACCGCCCCCGAGTGGGAAGCGGTGTGGGACCGCATCGAACGTGCGGCCAGCTTCACTTTTTAAGTTTCTGAACTCATATAGGGCCTAAAAAACCCTATATTCCCTTCACGCCTTGCCGTGGCCGCCCTACGTTAGAAATTTAATATGAGACATTAAGCCCGTGTAATGTTTATGGATTACCAAAGATGAACAAGTGTTCACGTAGAACCTATTGTTATTTCTAAGGAATAGCCGTACAACGTTGTTCAAGGTTTCTTAAACTCCACTCACTTAGGGAGGCCTAAAATGATGGAAATGGAGCAGTTCCTGAAAGAATTCGGGAAAGCACTGAAGACAACGCGAAAGCAGATGGGGCTTAGCCAGGTAACCGCTGCGCAAAATATGCGCATCGACTATCGACACTATCAAAACATCGAAGGCGGGAAGATCAACCTGCGTCTCGATACACTGATCAAGCTGGTCAAGTTCTACAACTTGGACAAAGTCAGT
>JBEIHA010000061.1:0-12687 GCA_040381635.1 Pseudobdellovibrionaceae bacterium | reverse complement strand
CGCCTCGTACAATGTGGTCAGCGACGAACTTTCGATGGAAAGCTACGTTTACCACGTACCGACCGCGAAACAGGTCATGGGCAAAACCTATAAAGGTCCACTGAATTCATCACGCCGAATGGCGCATATGTTTGCGAACGATTTGGTAAAAGCACTCACCGCTAAGCGCGGAATGTTTCTGACCAAAATCACCGCGACAGGACAAGAGACCAAGGGCGCCTCAGCCAAAGAAGTTTATGTGATGGACTGGGACGGCGCAAACAAGCAGGCAATCACTTCGAATCGCGACATCACATTGTCGCCCACCTGGTCGACGAAAGGCGACAAGATCGCCTACACGGCCTACGCCATGCACGTGAAGAATAAAGTGAAGAATGCGGATCTTTTTATTTATAACCTGACCAACGGAAAGCGGTTCTTAGTCTCTTACCGCAAGGGGATGAATTCGGGTTCGGCCTTTATGCCGGGCGACGACTATATTGTGATCACATTGAGCATCAACGGTAATCCTGATCTTTATAAGATGACGGCCGACGGAAACACCATCACGCCGCTAACCAATGGTCCCAATCGTTCGATGAATGTAGAGCCCGCGATTTCCCCTGACGGAAACACCATCGCGTTTTCCAGTGATCGTTCGGGCCGTCCCATGCTTTTTACCATGGACACCAAAGGCGGAAACGTGAAACGTCTCACCTTCGCAGGAAAATACAACTCCACCCCGGCGTGGTCGCCGGATGGAAAATCCATCGCGTTCGCCGCGCTCGACGTCGATCACTTCGATATATTCACCATGAACCGCGACGGATCCAACTTGCGGCGGATGACCTCGGCAAAGAAGCCGAACGGACGCGCGGCCAACAACGAAAGTCCAAGCTGGTCACCGGATGGACGCCATATTTTGTTCACCAGCGATCGCACCGGAAAATACCAGCTGTACATCGTAAGTCCCGACGGCACGAATGAACGCCGCATCACCGAAGACAATATGAATTGGGACAAGCCAAAGTGGTCACCCTTCCTGGATTAGCAAATTATTCTCCAGAACAGCTGACAATAGCCCGGGCGAATAGCCCGGCCTTTGCCCATTATGAACGCTTGCTGCAGCTGACGACGATCGGGCCACTTCACGCCCAAAGGCATCGCGCTTGGGTAGAATGTGTCGCCGCGACTTTTTTTGGCACGGCCACTACGGCACAAATCTGCGCTTACTGGTCGGACGCCGCGGACTCCATCGTAGACAAAGCTTGGCGCGAAACCGGCTTAAACAATTTCGAGGCCGTGCTTTTTTCTCTGGGCAAACATGGCGCCGAGGAATTGAACTTAAGTTCGGACATCGACCTTATGATCGTTAGTGAGCCCAAACATGCGCTGGAGGTGGAAAAGCGCTTAAGAAAATTTCAGCACCTCTTACATTTTCCGACGGAATTCGGATTCTGCTTTCGATTAGATTTCGATCTTAGGCCTGGCGGAAAGCTTGGACCCCTCATCACCACTCCTTCGCAGTTCCAAGATTACTACTGGAGCCAAGGTGAAACTTGGGAGCGCTTGGCCCTGGTCCGTTTACGCAAGATCGCGGGCTCGAACACGATAGAAAAACAGATCACTGACTTGGCCAAACGTTTTTCTTTTCGTAAATTTTTGGATTTCACATTGCTCGAAGATCTAAAAGCCATGCGCGCGCAAGTGCACCAAAAGGGCTTCCTTCGCCAGGAAAATGAGCTGCACATCAAGCTTGAGGTGGGTGGAATTCGCGACATCGAATTGTTTGTGCATTCGCTGTTGGTTATGAACGGCGGCAAGCGGCCCGATCTGCAAACCCGATCGACGCACGAAGCCCTCTACCGCTTAGGGGAAGCTGGCATTCTGCCGCTTTCCGAAGTGACACAGCTGCAAGAATCTTATTGGTTCTTTCGGCATCTTGAAAATTCGGTGCAAGCTTTGGAAGACCGACAAACCCATGCCCTAACCGATGCGGTCCTGACAAAACTTGGTTTACCCACGCGCACCGAAATTTCGGTGCGGATGAAATCGGTCGATACCATCGTATCGTCTTTGTTGGGTAAGGTGGATCTAGCCCAAGTGCATTTACCGCAAGACGAAGCGGCCCAAAAGTCCTGGCTGATCGATTTGGGGTTTTCACCAAATGTCATTGAGCAGGCCTGGGATCAACTTATGAAGGCCACGGCACTTTCCCACAAAAATGACCGGGACGAGCGCGCGCGCCAAGAATTTCTGTTCACATTTGTCACCGCCATCAGCAAACACAAATCTTTGGATCACGATTTAGGATTAAGAATTACCGTCGATTTTGTGCAGGCGATGCGCGCCAAAGCTACATTTTTCTCGATGCTTTTGCGTTCGCCCCGTCTGCTGGATGATCTTTCAAGACTTTTTTGTCTCTCTCCTTATTTAGGTTCGATTTTGGCTTCGCGGCCGGAATTGATGGATCACTTTATTTTACAGGTCGACGAAGCATGGGCCGCCGACATGGAAAAACTGCTGCAGCAGATGTCCGAGCGCAAATTGCTGACGGAACTGTGGTCAGCCAATCAATTCTTAAACGATCGTGATCTAGGCGGCCTTTTCACGCGTATCACTGCGACGGCGGATGAAATTACCGCGCAATTATTGTCGCAACTCAGACACGAATACCCCGATTCGCTAGTGAAGATCATTGCTTTGGGAAAATGGGGCGGCGAAGAGCTGGGGCTACGCTCGGATCTGGATTTTATTTTTGTCACCCCGTCGAAGCCAAAGGAATCTGATTTTAAAGTCGCGCGCAGATTTATTTCGCGTCTGACCGATCCATTGAAGGGCGGGCAACTCTATGACGTGGACTTGCGCTTAAGACCGTCGGGTCAATCGGGACTTTTGCTGGTGGCCGAAGACAGTTTGCACGAATACTGGCGCGATTCCGCGAAAGCGTGGGAGCGCCAGGCCTATTCAAGGGCACGACCCTTGGGCTTCACGCTCGACACCAAAATTCTGATCGCGCGCGGACTGAGCACCGAAGAACTAGAAGAACTCAAAGTCATTCGCTCGAAGCTGTTACACAAAAAAACAGCAGAAGAAATGGACATCAAATACGTGCCTGGCGGCTTGCTCGATATCGAATTCGTCGCCCAGACCGCCTTGCTCGCCCAAAAAGTGCAGGGCGCCCCCGCGCACACGGGCGGGATGATTTCTCACCTGCAAAGTCATCTGCCGAACTGGACTTCGGCGGGACGACTAACCACGATTTATAATGAATTGCGCACTTTCGAACAGATGCTGCAATTAAGTTCCGCCTACAAGGCCGGCGCCGCTAGACTAGAGCATCCCGATTTTGCGAAGGCCTGCGCGCTGATGGGCCTATCGGTCGATGTCATGTGGAAGAAACTGAACGCTATCACCTCTGAAGCGCGTGGTCTGCTGAACGATCTGGATCCCACGGGGTTAAAATTATAAATCGAAATTAAAATTCCATATCATGATTCAGCAACACGATTTCAATCCGTGCGTTTTCGCTAGCAGCCGCGCCTTGGAAGTCGGGACGGCTGTCGCCCATGGCGGCGGCGACCATTTGATTGCTCGCGAACTTCTGCTTGGCCTGCATAAAACGCAGCAAATTTACCGCGCGCGCCGAAGAGAAATCCCAGGTCGAACGGAATGTCCCCGCTTCCCCCGGAGCGACGTGGCCTTCAATCAAGACTTTACGTTTGGTCTTGGCGATTAATTCGGCCAGTTTCCCTATGAAGGGTAGCGCATCGGCGCGAAACTTTTCGGACTGCGATGAATACAATGCGCCCGCAGGCAAAGTGATGCGCACACCCCAATCATCGGCGGAAATATCGCGTACGAATTTATTACGCTCTTCGGGGGTCAACTGGGTTTCGATGAATTCTTCGGTTTTATCCAGAAGCTCTACCGTTTCTGGACGCCCGTCTTTATAGGTCTGGATCGGAGGTTCAATTACCGTATTGTTCTTTTCACCGGCCTGAATTTTTTGGCCGCTCTCGCCAAATGAACCAGCCTTAATTAAGTAACGCTTTACGGATTCTTGAAGCTCGTTGGCTTTTTCTAGATCTTTCTCCGAGGTCGCGTAAAGTACGGCGAAGAAGGCGAACATCAAGGTGATAAAGTCGGCGTACGAAACCAGCCAGCGTTCGCTGGAAGGGCTTTCTTCATGGGGATCTTTAGGGCCCGAAGAACTCACGTGCTTTTCGTCTCATAGTTGAAGGCGCGCATTTTTTGTTCAATCAAGTATGGATTAAGACCCGTGACCACGCTGAGTGCGCCTTGCAAAATCATGTGCTCGGTTTCTGAACGAAAACGAATCAAAGAACGCAGTTTGTTCGAAATGGGAATGAAGACCAAGTTCGCTGATCCCACGCCGTAAATGGTGGCTACGAAGGCGACCCCAATCCCTTGACCCAGCATTGAGGTGTCGGCCAGATTTGCCATGACTGAAATTAAACCTAAGACCGCACCGATGATTCCAATGGTGGGTGCGAACCCCCCGGCATCCGCCCACACCTTGACCGCGGCCATCTTGCGACGTTCAGTGACGGCAATTTCTTCCTCGAAGAGCTTACGTAAAACTTCCGGGTCCACGCCGTCGATGACGAAGCGGTAAACGGTGCGCATGAAGGGATCTTGGAATTTAGCCAAGCGCGTTTCCAAGGCCAGAACCGATTCACGGCGCGCCAGCTGAGCACTTTGAATAATCTCGCCGGCGATGACGGAACGTTCGCTGGTTTCATTGCCCGCGAAAGCGTTTTTCAAATACGACATCGCTTGCCTTAAATCTTCCACCCGATGTGAAAGCATTACGGCGCCGAGAGTTCCGCCGAAAACGATAAAGGCCGCCGTGGGTTGAATAAGGGCGGTGAAGGTTCCGCCCTCAAGCACATTTCCGAAGAGAATCGCGGCTAGACCAATAATTAAACCAAGTACGGTAGTCAATTGCATGGGGGCCCCGATCAAAGGTAGCTAAGATTCTTTTCGCGGGCAAAATTAAGATCGTTGGTGGTCGCCCTTAAGCGTCCGCACATAAATTTCGCTAGCTCACGATAGAATTTGTTGGCGATGGACATGTTCTTCGAAAGCAATTGGTTGAGCTTGTCGTAGGGAATCACGATCATCTCGCAAGACTCGGCGGCGGCGGCGGTGGCTGAGCGCGCCTCGTTGTCGACGAAAGGCATTTCGCCGAAGTGACTGCCGGTGCCCAAAGTGGCGACGTCCAGATTGTCACCTGACTTCGTGGTCTGCTGAATTTTGACCGATCCAAACTGGATCAGGTACATGGCCGTGGCCGGTTCACCTCTTAAAAAGACCGAATCGCCTTTTTGGAAAGACTGCCCTTGGGCGATTTCTGCAACCGCGTTCATTTCGTCAGGGGTCAGGGTTTTGAACAGGTAAACGTTCTTCAGTAGATTGCGATCCATGTTTTTCTCTCCTCGGGTGATTCCAAAAGCTTAGCATCGAACTTAAATTAACAACAAAAGGTTGGATGAAGGATTTCCAATTCACGGACTTTCAGGTAGGAATCCCTTATGGCCGTATTAGTGACCGGAGCAACTGGATTTGTGGGTGCATGGTTGGTGCGTAATCTGACCGAAAAGGGTGAGACCGTTCACGTGCTCCACCGCAAAACTTCGAACCTCGATGACCTCAAGGGCCTTCCCTTCGTTTCCAAGCTCGGCGATGTCACAGATGCGGCAAGTGTAAGCAGCGCCTGCCTAGACGTTGATACAGTTTTTCACCTGGCTGGTGTCGTCGGTTATTCGAAAACCGCACGCCCGCTGATGGACCAGGTGAACATCGGGGGCACACGCAACGTCGTCGAAGCCGTGCAAACTGGACGAAAGCCTAAGCTCATCTACATGAGTTCGGTGGTCGCGGTCGGCGCCAGCTTCGACCGAACTCCGTTAAACGAAGATTCGCCTTATAATCTTTCGCACCTCAACCTCGGCTATTTTGAAACCAAGAAAGCGGCGGAGGATTTGGTTCGCGAGGCTTGTCGCAAAGGCAAGATCGAGGCGGTCTGCCTAAATCCCTCCACCATTTACGGGGCGGCCGATGCCAAAAAAGGCAGCCGCAAAACTCAATTGAAGGTGGCGCAGGGGCGTTTTCCCTTTTACACCTCGGGCGGCGTTAGCATTGTTTCGGTGCACGACGTGATCCAGGCGGTTCTCACTGCTCGCGAAAAGGGACGTAGCGGTGAACGTTATATTCTGAGCGGCGAAAATCTCACCATCAAAGACACTTTTGATCGCATTGCCGCCTTGGCCGGCGCTAAGCCTCCGGGAATTCACCTGCCAAATCTGGCCGTTAAGGCCATTGGCAAGGTGGGCGACATGCTCGAGACTATGGGAAGAAAAGGTCCGCTGAACAGCGAGAACGCTTGGACGGCTTTGCTTTATCATTGGTTTGATCATTCCAAAGCGCGTTCCGAATTGAATTTCAATCCCCGTCCCGCACAAGACGCTCTTCAGGAGAGCGTCGGTTGGATGAAGGAACAAGGTCTGCTTTCATGAAGAACGTTTTTAAAACGGTCGGTAACTTCACCGTTCTGACGATAAGCGTGCTTATGCTGATCGGTATCGGACTCGTGGCTATCCTACTTACCCTTCCGAACGTCGCGGTACTTGAGAAATGTTTTACGACTTCGATGTACGCGGTGAAGCTTTGTCCCGACAGTCCCAATTACGTAAAACTGAAGTCGATTTCTCCGTACATGATTCACGCGCTGATTGCCGCGGAAGATGCGGCCTTTTATTCGCACAAAGGTTTTGATTGGCACGAAATGCAAGCCAGTTTCGAAACCAATCTGAAATCTGGAAGAATTGCGCGTGGCGGATCCACCCTGACTCAGCAATTGGCGAAGAATGCGTTTTTAACCAAAGACAAAAGCTATTTGCGCAAAATCAAAGAGGCTTATTTGGCCAATGCGATCGAGAAAAAATATAAGAAGGATTTTATCCTCGAAAAATACTTGAACGTGGTTGAATTCGGCCCCAATCTTTTCGGTATCAAAGCGGCCTCGCTTTATTACTTTCAAAAAAGCCCCAGTGAACTTCATCCGCTGGAAGCGGCTTATCTGGCTTTTCTGCTGCCGAATCCGAAGATGTATTCTCAAAGTCACCGAAAAGGTACCTTGACCCCGTTTGCACGTAAACAGGTCTCTATTATTCTTCGCCGTATGTCCTCATTCAAAAAGCTTTCGCCAAGTGGTTACCAGACGGCCAAGGCGAATTTGGCTGGCTTTCCATGGCGCGATTTAGGAATTTCGTCGTTCGAAGGTACACCCACCTGGGATCTGGAAGCGCCGACTCGCACCGAGCAAGATATGCAGCTGGATGAAGAAGCCTTAGAAGAAATTCTCGAGGAGAGCCAAGTCAATTCGGTTCCCGCAAACGATCCTATCGATCCGGCGGACCTTGAGGAATAGAAATTCGCCTAGGGCCGGCTTTAGAATCTTTTTAGGAAATTAAAGTAGCGCTCACCAACGATGTCCATTTCCATCTCGCCAGCCTTACTGTCGAGAACGAGAGGCGGCTTCAAAGTGAGTTCGCCTTCGTGGATCGTGAAGTGCTCGTCGCGCGTGAATAAAACGGATTTTTGTTCCCCGCTGACTTCGCTGTAGTAAGGCACGTAAAAACTCATGATGCGTGAATAGCGCGGGATAAAGTCTAAAACCATATTCACCTGGTCGATGAATATCCGTGGACAATACGAAAACAGCAGTTCAGGGGTCCGAATCGAGCGCGCGAAATCGCGAAAGATGCGAATGCCGATAGAGTTGATGAACGTCAGATCAATCAAATCAATTTCCACGGAAGCGGCCTGGGGCACCATGATCAATTCCAGATCCGAGGCCTCGTTCATTTTACCCGCCATGCGGATAACCAGTTTTTCACGTCCGGTGATTTGAACCTTCATAATTTAAACGTAGCAATGAAACTCGCGCGAAACAACCGGCCCTAGCCGTGGCCGCCCATAAGAAAGGGTTCATGACTGGTGTCCGCTTGGTGAGACGCAGCGTTAAAGAATCCGTGAATTCGACCTAGCACTTCGTCGCGGCTGTGCAATTGGAAGAGGTCTTTGCGGAAGTTCGCCGCCCCCGCGAAGCCGGCCGAGTACCAGGCAGCAAACTTGCGCATCTGAATCAACGTCAGTCTTTCGTCGTAAAAGCCGCTCAGGTGAGTGTGCAGACGATCCAAAATACGGCCAAAGCTTCTTTCTTCATCTAGAATTCCGCGCGCTTCGATAAAGAGGCGTGGATTCTTTAGGCAACCGCGGCCGATCATGACTCCGTCGCAAAGGGTTTCTTCCAGACGGCGAACCGCCGTGAGGCTTGAATTAATGTCCCCATTCCCGATGATTGGCACTTTGCTTTGGGCCTTCACCTCGCGGATGTAGTCCCAGTCCGCCAAGCCGGTGTACGCGGCGGCACGGGTTCGCCCGTGAATCGCGACCCAGGTGACGCCTTCGTCGTAAGCAATTTGCGCGACCTCGTGCGTGTTTCGGGTGTTGGCGTCCCAACCCGTACGAACTTTGATGGTGAGCGGGATCTTTATCCCCGACTTGGCCGCGCGGATGGTGTCGCGCAGTTTTGAAAGATCCTTTAGACAAGCGCTACCGGCGCCCTTGTTGACCACTTTCGGAACGGGACAGCCGAAGTTGAGGTCCACGAAATCGGCACCCATTTGTTCAACCTCGCGGGCAGCATAGGCGAGATGTTCGAAATTTTCGCCAAAGAGTTGGATGCCCACCGGACTTTGGATCGGGTCAAACTCCATAAGTTTACGGGTTTTGTCAGATGAATATTTTAATCCCGTGGCGCTGACCAATTCGCTGACCACGATCCCGCAGCCCATTTCGCGCATGAAAGTGCGAAAGGGCCGATCTGTGATTCCCGCCATGGGAGCCAATACGAAAGGATTTCTTCGCAAATTTTCGAGCAGCGCGATCTCGGTCATGGATCCTCGTCTACCACGTGTTACGAAAATTTCATTGGTGAAATTACATCTTAGCCCTCAGATACGAATGATTTCGAGTTCAAGCTCTAGAGTTATAGACACTCGGATAAAAACTTCCATGTTCATTGACAAAAGTTCCTCCGATGCCTGAGATAAGGAAGTTTTTCACGAGGATTCAGGATTATCTCTGATACTCTATTAGGTGTCGGATGTTGTTCCGGTAATCTCGTGTCCCTTAAAGGAGGTACGAATGTTGTCAGAAGATGTGAAAATCAAGTTTTCGGGTTTCGAGCCCTCAGCCGATGTCCGATCCAGCGTGTACTATCTTTTGAACCGCCTTCACCTGAAATCGCCGCATCAGTCTTTCTTGTCGGCGACCTTCACGCTGACCAACGGCCTTATCGAAGGCGTGATCAAAATCTCTTCGGGCGCCGAAAATTTCGTGGATAAAGCCACGGGCGTGCACATGACGGAAGTGGGCGAAAAGCTCATGGACCGCATCACCACCCAGCTCGATAAATGGAAGTCGCTGCGCTGCTTCTAAAGGCCCTAGAAATACGGCCTTTTCTATCTTCTAGAGTCCGAACCTTTAATCCCGGTTCTATTTAAGATTTTAATTCTTGCCCCGAATTTTTGGACGATAAAGACTATCGCCCTAGGGGGATTTAAATGAAAACAGTTTTGACTCTAATGCTCGCGTTAAGTGCTTTCTCTGCTCAGGCCGTGGAAGTGACGTTCAAATGTTCGCCGAAAGCTTTCCAATGCCTTCCAACCGGCGCCTGCCAGTGGAATGAAATGTATGAAGGCGTGACCACGACCATCGTCTTGGACCAAGACCATTTTGATCGCGAACTTTATCGGGCGCGCTACCAAAGCCTGCTCGATGGTCACCAACTCACTTTGGATTTTCGTTACGACCAAACTCATCCCACCCAACCGCTACGCGTGAACGCTTACCTGGGTGCGACCAATGTTATGGCCGAAACCTCGGGTCACAACAAAATTGATGTCGCTCTTCGCAACAACAATTATGGCCGCGGGTTCAACTGCACGCAAATTCGCGCACGCAAATAGGCACCCAAAAATCGAGATTTGTGACCAAGGGCTGCGACTTTCGTGGCCCTTATTTTTTTAAAGTCGCCGAGCTGCGCTTGGGAATTATGCTCCATTCGTGCTACAGGTAAATGAAAGGGAGAGATGGTCTTTGCGCAAAAAATTCGATGAACTCACTTCGGCGTTATTGGAACTGCATAAGGCCCTACTGATGCTTGAGGCTAAAAAAATGGAGCAAGCCTTGGGACGTAAGGTATCTCCCTATGAATTGCTGGGCGCTTCAATGAATGATCCGAACATGGCCTGGTTAAGAGTGATGTCCGAATTGATCGTCGGCCTTGATATCGTGATCGACGAAACGCCCGTCCTGACCGCGCAAGAAGCCAACAAGGCGGTGGCCGATGTTTTGAACGTCTTGGAAAAGCCACCTGGATTAATTGCCACGGATTTCTGGACTCGCTATACCGTATACCTGGGGTCAAATCCTGACATCATCATGCTGCATTCGAAGGTGAAGAAGATTCTGGATTCACTGCGCCCGCAAATGTGATCGACTTGTTCGAATTTATCCATGCTTTGATCATCTGAAATTATGATGCCACTATTGCATATGGGCGTCACGATTCTTGTACCGACCTACAACATGAGCGCATATCTGATTCCGCTCGCGGAATCGATCCTCAACGTGGGATTGCTGCCCCAGATCGCGGAAGTTCTTTTCGTCGATGATGGCTCAGTGGACGCCACACCCCAAATACTTGAGTCGTTAGTTAAAGATCCCCGCTTCGAGGGCAAAACAAGAGTCTTGCGTTTGGAACCCAACCGCGGGCGTTTCCACGCCCGCTTCGAGGGGGCCAAAATGGCTAAGGGTGAATGGACCCTGTTCTTAGACAGCCGCCTTCGGGTGCGCGAAGGCTTTGGCTTAAATCTTTTGCGCGTCTTGAAAAGAGGATCCGCGACCGTCGGTTGGGTCGAAACGGATGTAAAAAAAAATATTTACTGTCTTTACTGGCAGCGATCGCACGAAAAAATGTTTCGTCGCCACTACGCCATAACCAAACCCTTGGAATTGAACATTCTGAATTACGACCGCTACCTGAAGGGCACCGGGGTGTTCATATGTAAGACCGAGCACTTTTTAGAAGTCTGTCGTGCTTTGGAAAATCTCAATGTTTTAAGCGACGATACCCTTTTGATGCGCGAACTGCTGGAAGTTAGTCCTATCTTTATAGATCCGGCACTTAAGGTCGAATGGGAACCGCGCGCCAACCTCAAAGACTTCTTGCTGCGCTTTTTCGAGCGCGGACCTAGCTTCGTTCAATATCATGTCTTCAAGGCGCCGGGTGTCTATGCCGTCGCTGTGATGCTGGCGCTGTTCACGCTCGCGGTCTGGATTGGATTCGCGCTTCGCCACCCGGTGGTGGCATTGATCCTGGCGTTCGTCATGCTTCCGTTTTTGGCGCTCAGCGCCCTGCCCTTGGGAAAAACTTGGGGCGAAAGTTTTAAGCTGATGCCCTTGCACCTCGCCGTTATTCTTTTTTTCGGGACCGGAGTGTTGCGCGGGCTTGCACTTTACACCTGGAAGGGTTTCAAGTTGCGCGCACCAAAGCATCCACAATAGTTTGGCTTGGACTTACGCGGGGCCAACGTGGCGGCCTGGCGTATTGGCGCGGATTCTCTAAAAAACGGTCGATCAAACCATCGTCAAAACGCGACAGAAGATTGTTTTCACCCAAGCCCTCTTCCCGCTCGCTTTCGTTGCGCAAAAGCAGACACGGTATTCCCAAATAGGAACACTCTTCTTGATTGCTACCCCCGTCGCTGATCAAAAACGAAGACTCGGAAAGTAGTTTAATGAAAACAGAAAAAGGAAGCCGATCGGTGAATGTCACGCCGGAAGCCTCCATCTTCGCTCGCCACTTAGGTTTAATTTTGACTTTAGTTTGAGGATGAAGAACCCAGGTCAGCGGGCGCCCGGCGGCCGCCAATTCCATAGTGCGCAAAATAGATTTCCACTTGAGAGGCGAACGCAAATTTTCGAAGCGGTGAATATTCACTAATCCGAAATTCTTAGGTTCCCTGGAAGGCACGGCAAACATGCGAATGGCGTCGGCCAAAGTGTTGCCGCCGGTGTCGATGATCTCGCCTTGAACTCCGGCCTCACGCAAGTTTTCGGCCGCCCTCGCAGAGGGAGCCAGATGTAGTCGCGCGAGCTTAGAAACCAGACGGCGGTTGATCTCTTCAGGGAACGGCGAGAACAAATTGGGTGACCTTAAGCCCGCTTCTACGTGAACCACATCGGCACCGAGGCTTTCACCCCAATGCGCACCCACCAAGGTGGACAGCGTGTCACCGTGAACGATCAGCATGCCCCGGCCTTCAAACCACTCTGGTTTAGTACGCCAGGCGCGGGCGAACCATTTTAAGGCAGCCGCGCTGCTTTCAGGGTCTCGAGAGCTTTTCACCGGCGCAATCAGATCGGCGGGCGAGATTGAAAAGTCAGCTGCCTGCTTCACCAACCCCACAGGACTTTGTCCTGTGGACACGATCTTCCATTCGAGGCCCCGGGCCTGAGCTTCCTGCAGGACCGGGTAGATCTTAATGAGTTCGGCAGCGGTGCCTAGGGCGAACCAAAGTTTCATGTAGCCAGATATTGGCATAAAAATGG
>JBEIHA010000060.1:0-12787 GCA_040381635.1 Pseudobdellovibrionaceae bacterium | reverse complement strand
GTCGGCCGCTAACGCGTCGTCTCTATTCCAGACACGCTCCAGGATTTAAACGGCGCGCAAATTCACTCGCGCAAGTTGGTCCGCAAGACCATCGACTGAGGGCATAAGAAAAATTTCTCCACCGCTTCGCGCACGCCCGCATAGTCCTTGGCCTTCGACGTCGAGGCAAAAAGATAATGTCCAAACTCAAGCCAACCGCAAACCATGCGCAGGTAGAATTTAAAGCGCTTGAAGCCCTCTTCAAAAAGGAAATGCTCTTCGAGCAAAGATAAAAAATGCGAACACGATTTGCCGAACTCAGCGCCTTCTTCTTCGGGTGTCGACGGGGCTAAACCCTTAAATCCAGGGGGCGGAGCAAAACCCAATCGCTCCCCCACTTGCCACAGCATCCACGGCCTGGCCGCCAAAGCACGGCCGACCATCACGCCGTCGCAGCCGGAAATTTCGAGCATCGCAAAAACATCGTCCGCACATTGCACATCCCCGTTGCCAACCACGGGAATTCCCACCGATTCGCGCACCAAACGAATCTGCTTCCAATCGGCAGCCCCCCGCCGCTTCAGCGCCCCGATGCGCGGATGCAAAGTCACCCAATCCGCACCCGCATCCGCCAAACCGCCCACAAAGCGCACTAAAAATTCTTCGTCATTTTGTAGTCCTGCGCGCAGCTTCACCGAAACAGGCACCGAGGAGTTTCGCTTCGTCATGCGCACGACCTCGGCCGCATAAGAAGCATCTCCCATCAAGGCCACTCCGTAATTATGCTTCAAGGCCTTGTTCACCGGGCAACCCATGTTGATGTCCACGCCGGCCGCACCCCACTCCACCAGGCGGCGGACACTTTCCGCAATCGGCCCCTCTTCGTTGCCCAAAATCTGCGGCACGAGCTGAGTTTCGCTCACACCCCGCAAGGTTTCGGGCGTTGACCCCAGCTCTTCCCGCTGCAGACGCCAAGAAGAAAGCATTTCCGTGGGCCAGAAAGTCACCGCATCCTGAGGCAAATAGCGCTGCACCATCAAACGTAGCGCGATATGCGTAAGACCTACCATCGGCGCCAACGACACAGGAAAGTTCACGACTCCGTTAAGAATCGGCCTGCGCAGGAAAACGGCTGGATTTTGTGCGGTGGGCTGCAAAAAAGGCTCCGACATGTTCTTGTAACCTAAAGCTTTGAGCAATTTGTCACAAGGCGATATTGTGGAGGGGTGGTGAAATCGGATTTGGGCATTTTGGGTGGGGGTCAGTTGGCGCGTATGCTGGCTTTGGATGCATTTCCGCTGGGGATTAGCGTATCTGTGCTGACCAAGCAAGCGATGGACCCGGCCGCCCAAGTGGTCGGACAGACCAAATTGGGATCGCTTTCGGACCCGAAGGACTTAAGAAAGTTTTTAAGTGAGGTCGAAGCTCTGACTTTTGAAAGTGAATTCATTGATATTCCAAAGCTTCGCCAAACTTTGCCCAGGTCACTCTACGTTTTCCCAAATTTAAGCGCAATCGAAGCAATTCAAGACCGACTGACCCAGAAACGACTTCTCGACCGCTTTGATATCACGACTAGCCCCTGGATGCCGGTGGACACTAAAGTCGAACTGACCGAGGCCATTAGTAAATTCAAAACAGGTTTTGTGTTGAAGCAAAGACGCTTTGGCTACGACGGCTATGGAACTTTTGTCTTTAAGAACGGTAAGCATGATGCCATGGTTTTGCAAAAAACCACGCACGGCTTCATCGCTGAAGAATTTATCGATTTCAAAAGAGAACTCGCCGTTTCGTTTGTGCGCGCGAAAGACGGGAAATTTCTGTCCTTGCCGCTGGTAGAGAGTGTGCAAACAGATTCACGTTGTTTTTCGGTCGCAGGACCCGTCGAACACAAGGGACTCAAAAGTCTAACGAAAAAAGTGAAAACCATGATGGAGAAGATCGACTACGTCGGCATTCTCGCGGTCGAGCTTTTTGAAACGGCGAAGGGTTTGATCGTCAACGAACTGGCTCCCCGAGTACATAATTCTGCGCACTATTCACAAGACGCGCTCACTTGCAGTCAGTTTGAATATCATCTGCGCGCAGGCCTAGGCCTGCCACTGCCGAAAGTGGAAATCACAACCAAGGGTTTCGCCATGGTGAACCTCCTAGGTGAAGGCAACAAAGAGCCCCAATTGTCACGGGATCCCTTAGGTAAACTGCATTGGTATGGTAAGAATGAAAATCGCCCGGGCCGCAAACTCGGGCACATCAACACCACGGGCTCTACGCCGAAAAAAGCATTAACCAAGGCTTTGGCTTGGAGAAAGGACTTCCAGCTTTGAAAATTCAAGTCGGCATTATCATGGGCAGTCAATCGGATGCGAAAGTCATGAAGGAAGCCGCCCAGGTTCTAAAGGACTTTGGGGTGAAATTTGAAATGAAAATCGTGTCCGCCCACCGCACCGTCGATCTTATGGTGTCTTACGCGAAAGAAGCGCGGGGACGTGGAATCAAGGTGATCATCGCCGGCGCCGGAGGCGCGGCCCACTTACCCGGCATGGTGGCTTCGATCACCACGCTGCCGGTGATTGGTGTTCCGGTCGCGATCAATAAACTGAAAGGACTTGATAGTTTGTTGTCGATCGCCCAAATGCCTAAAGGTGTACCGGTGGCGACGGTCGCCGTCGACAATGCTCACAACGCTGGCTTACTTGCTGTTCGCATGTTGGCTTCGGCGCAAGGCGAAGGAAAGCTTTCAAAAGCGCTCGACCGGCATCAAGAAAAAATGAAGATAAAAGTGAAGAAAAGCCAGGCTTCACTCAAGAAGTTACTGCGCTAAACTGGTCCTAAGTCCTGTCTCGCATTGAGACTAGCACCCAAATAGGCCTACAAGTTTTCTGCGTATTTTCCGAATAGTGATTGGACTTTTACGGAGACAACAATGAATCCTTCTATCGAAACCATCGTTTTAGCCGAAGACTCTTCCCCGAATCGAAGGATTCTGACTCACTTGCTTGAGAAGATGGGATTTCACGTGGTGGCTTGCGAAAGTGGCCAAGTGGCGCTCGATCAATTGAATTCAGGAAAGCACGACGTCAAGCTGGTGATCTCGGACATTATGATGCCGACGATGGACGGCTTAGAGCTCTTGCGTCGCATTCGTGAGAGCGATGTTTACAAAACTCTGCCCGTCCTCTTGATCACCGCCGTTTCCGAAAAAGATTATATCGAGCGCGCACGTGCATTAAACGTCAACGGCTACATCTTGAAGCCCGTGACTTTCACCCGAGTGCAAGAAAAATTGAAGGCGATTTTTCCTGATAAAGTCTTTCCGAAAATCGCGGTCTAAGAATGCAAGCCAAGCAGATCTCTCAAGAAGCGGTTTTGGCCAGACTTGACGAGCTTCCCACGCTTCCTGGCGTCGTTTACGAATTGAGCCGGGTGATCAACGACCCGATGTCCTCGACCAATGATGTTGAAAAAATTATGGCCAATGACCAAAGCTTAACCACCAAGGTTTTAAAACTGGTTAACTCGGCCTACTACGCCATTCCGGGGGGCGTAAGTTCACTTTCTCGAGCAATTGCGTACATTGGTTTCGACACCGTCAATCAGCTGGTTCTGAGTGCTTCGATTCTGAAAGTCCTCGAAACTAAAGGCCCGCAGCGTTACGACATGAACGCCTTTTGGCAACACTCGATCGGCACCGGCATTACGGCGGAAACGATTGCGAAGTTTGTGAATCATCCCACACCTGCCGATCTTTTCACCTGCGGTTTGGTTCATGATATGGGGAAAATCGCTCTCTATACGATTGAAACCGAGACCATGCTCGCCATCATTGAGCACGCCGAACAAAAAGGAACTTCGTATTTAGAAGCCGAAATTTCCCTGGGTATCCCGTTGCATACAAAAATCGGCCAAGTCTTGGCTCATAAATGGAATCTGCCAAACACCATTCAGACCGCAATTGCTTATCATCACACCAAAGAATTGAATAAACGCGGCGGCATAACTCCTGACCTTCACCGCAACGTGGACATTGTTTATTTGGCGAATCTTTTGACCCACGCTCTTAAATTCGGAAGGTCAGGACACGACAAAGTCTTGGGTGCACCCAAAGACGTGATGGAACGTCTGACGCTGAATCCTGAAAAGCATTTGAAACCTTTGCTTGGTGAAATCAAGGTGAACCTCGACAAAGCCGTGGACTTCTTGCGTGTCTTAGGGGGAGCGCAGTGAAAAAGCATTCGATCTTGCCGCATCTTTACGAAGCCGTGGCTCAAGGGGCCATGTTTGGCATAGTTGTCTTTGACCGAGACGACGGCAAATGTCTTTTCTTTAACCACATGGCTAAGGAAATGCTTGGCACGGAATCCCCGTCGATCGAAGCCATGATACCTCTCGTCGACAAACCTCCGCTCAAGAGTTTCGCGCAAGATATCCTACTAGGGGACGGTCTATATCACGATATTGTGATCAACACTGCCCACGGCCATTCGTTCATCGGAAACCTGGGCGTCAGGCTTTTGGAAGTTGACGGTCATTCGGCCTATCTTTTGATGATGCAAGATGTGACTCTACAAAAGAAACTTCAGCGCGACATCATCGCCAAACAAGCGGAAATCAAAGCCACTTACGAAGAATTGCTCAAGCAGAATCGCCAACTGCGCGATCTGGATTTAGCCAAAGATCGTTTTATCGCACTGACCACGCATGAACTACGCACCCCACTTTCGGCGATGGTTTCTAGCGCCGAAATCTTGAAGATGGGCCTGTACAATACTCCGGAGCAAATGCGCGAATTCATCGAAATGATCCATGACCAGGGCCTGCACTTACAAGAACTGGTGAATGACATCTTGGATTTTGCCAAAATCCAGGCTGGTAAAATGGATTATTACATTCAGCAGCAATCTCCGGACAAGTTGGTGCAGGCGATCCTGAACAACTTTGAAAGTATGGCCGAGACCCACAAAGTCACACTTAAATTTGAAGCCCCTTCCGAAGAGCTTTTGGCCTACTACGATGAGCTCCGCCTGAAGCAAATCGCTTCCAACATCATCAACAACGCAATCAAATACAATCGCAGTGGCGGCACGGTGCGGGTGTATTTTTCGAACGAATCAGATCACATTCGCTTGCTCGTGGAAGACACCGGCCGCGGCATCCCGGCGGATCAGTTTTCAAAAGTATTTAACGAATTTGAAACCGTAGGTCAGATGGCGGACCATCATAATGGCACCGGTCTTGGCATGCCCATCAGCCGAAAGCTAGCGGAGGGTATGGGCGGAAAACTGCTGCTTCAATCGACTGAAAAGGTAGGTTCCACGTTCTGGGTCGAACTCCCGAAGGAAAAAATCCTGGATCCCAGTCTCTACCGTATCCGCCTTGAACAAATCGGCGACTTGGCCTCTTAATAAAGTAGAAACTCGCGGCGCTCCTCTTCCCACGCTTCTTCGTCTTTTTTAAGAGACTCATCCCACTCTTTGATATTTGGCTTAGGATGAGCAACCCATTCGCGAAGCAGCGAATGCCCCGACAGAATATCGATGGGCATGTGCTTTTCTTCGTATTCGTAAGGGGGATTTCGCCAAATCTGAAAGTCGGGCTTCACCCTAGATACGGCCTTAAAGAACAAATTCACCAAGCGGTATGGGCGAAATACGGTCGGATTAAAAAACGGCCCATCCACGTGCACCTGCAGTGCGGAAACCAGTTCTCCCTTGAATTTGTGAAACGTCGGCTCAAAAAAAGCGGGCCGAATCACGCAGCCCTCAAGCCACTCGGGTGCCATCTCGGTCATTTCCTTTACGACCTTGTTCATATCGATTCCCGGCAGACCGAAAATTTCTAAAGGAACCGTCGTCCCCCGCCCTTCCGAAATATTCGTGCCTTCAATCAAAACCGTTCCGGGATAAACCCGAGTGCACGACACACGCGGAATATTGGGCGACGGATTGACCCAAGCGACCTGCGGCCAACCGTAGTGGGGCACGTCCTTCGGACGATACCCGTTCATGCCGACGACATGCAGATTGATCTTCATCTTCTTGTGATCGCGATACCACAGCGCCGCTTCACCCAAAGTTAAACCATGGCGCATGGGCACCGGGGCTGCGCCGACGAAACTTTCGAACTTCATATCCAAAGTGTGGCCTTCAATCTCACGGCCGGCCGGATTGGGGCGATCCAGAACCCAGATTTCCTGGCTGGTGTCAGCGACGGCGTCCATCATGTAAAACAGGGTCGTCAGAAAAGTATAAATCCTGCAGCCAACGTCTTGCATATCGATCAGCAGCACGTCCCAGCCCTTCATCATTTGCGGCGTAGGCCTACGGACTTTCCCGTAAAGAGAGTGTACCGGGATTTTATAAACTGGATCGATGTAGTCATCACTTTCGATCATATTGTCTTGTTTTTCACCGCGCATCCCGTGCTGCGGACCGAAGGCGACGGTGACTTTAAATTTGGGATTGGCCATCAATTGATCTAGCGAATGCTTCAGGTCTTGCGTGATGCTGGCCGGTTGTCCAAGAAATGCTAAACGCTTATCGGCCAGTTTTTCTTGCAAAGCGCTTTCGCGTAAAAGTCGTTCTATGCCGAATTGGAACATGGATATCCCCCATAAATTAAGCCCTGCCTAAAGTTTAGGGGGTATTCAAGTAGGCATGCAAGTTGGGAATCTGATCCTTCAGGAAAGGCAGGACCACCATGACTTTGCTGGGCCGCTTGGGCGGGTAGCCCGGCGGATAATCCCCGTGCACAAGTTTTCTCTCCAGCAGCTCAACACTTGAACCCCAAATCGCCGGACCGAGAGCTCCGTCTTTTTTGGGATCGGGCGCATGGCAAGAGGTGCAGTGAACCGCGTAAAGACGTTGGCCTTCCTCGGCAGGGATCACGGGCTTGGCTTCTTTTTTTGTACAAGACATGCCGCTCAACAGAGCGGCATAAATGAAAACACGCATAAGAGTCATTCTAAGGGACTAAACCAAGAGGTGATTGATGACCACGATGGTTAAGGTCAGCAAGAAACCACCCGTGATAACACCTTTTATCGAGGTGATCGGCCCGGTTTTCCCAAAGATGCCGTTCACTTCAATAGCGCCGATCAAAATCAGAATCACGGCCCAGTAAGCGCCGACGTTCGAGCTTTCATCCACCGAGTAGTTTAAGTGCGAAGCCGAAAGCATAAAGAAGAGCATCGGCACCGAGAACAACACATTCGTGCGCGAAGCCAAAGTGGCTTTCGCGGCAGCAGGTGCTGCGGCCGGATCCGCTGGCTTGCCCGCCGCCATATTAACGGCGTTGGCGATCATGATTTTTTGTTTACGCCAAATTATGCCCCACACGTTCAAGAACATCAGCGTCGCCATCAAAGAGCCGGTCAAAATATTGATCCAATAAGAGCTCGCCATAATCGAGGCGCCGTTCTTCACGTCGATGTGGGCACGATAGCTCAGCAGCACAACTCCGGTAAGAAAAGTAAACAAAGCGCCGTAGCGAAACCACCAGAGGGCACGCGGCGCAAGCTTCTGTAAAACCTGCGACTTTGCGTTGGCATCGGTTTCCGCCATAAAAGCGCCTTGAACGAAATTGAAGTAGTAGAGAATTCCGATCCAGATGATTGCGAAATAAACGTGCAGCCAACGAAAGACAAACATCAACCCTGAACTGGGATCCAATAAACTTTCCAACATTTTAAACTTCCTTTTTTTCTGATTTTTTCTCGGTATTCTTTTGCGCTTCAGCCTCTACAGCCGAGGCATCACGAAGCTGTTCGGGCCGAGTGGCCGCTTCTTTCTCTTCTTCGCCGTCGATTCCTTTTTTGAAACCGCGGATGGCGTCGCCCATCGACTTGCCCAATCCCGGCAAACGCGAAGGACCAAACAACAATAGAGCAATACCCAGAATCAGAACTAATTCCATTGGTCCTAAACTCATTTAAAAACCTCCCGAAGATGATGAAAAGACTAACTTAAAATCGCTCCATAGGAATCATCCTTCTGATCAATCACGACGGGCCGCACTAAGACTTATCCACATTTCGTCTCCAAAATTTTTAGGATTTTTTAGATTTGGTTGGGATCAGCGAGATTGATTGCACAATCCCCTTCGCTGGCTGCAAAATTTTCACATGGCAACGAACATCGTCACAGGGAGATATTGGATGATTAAGGCAGCTCTCATTCTCGGGATGCTCTTATCAGGCTGGATGGCCAGCGCTCAGAACTTCCCAGTCAAGCCCAACCCTGAAATGACCCAAGGTGATTACTGCGATTCCGAAGATCCTGATTTCGTGGATTACCGTTACCAAGAAAAAGTCCCCTACTGCGCTCGCAACGTATCGCGTTGGACGAAGAACGAAATTTACGAGCAGTACGATGTGCCCGAAAAGTGCCGCACCGAATACACCGTGGATCACTACGTGCCCTTATTTATGGGCGGCTCAAACCAGAATGCGAACCTCTGGCCCGAGCACAAGGCCGTTAAAGCCACCCGCCAGAATTTAGAGATGGAACTTTACGTAGAGCTAAAAAACGGCCGCATGACTCAAAGCGAAGCTCTGGAGATCATAACGCAGGCCAAGATGCATCCACCCAAGGTGACTCCGTCCAAGTGCCATTTGGATGCGATTTAATTTTTAGAGGAAGTGGATTTCTCCGCCGAAGCTAAGGACACCCAGCACTAAGAGTCCAAGGACCACCCGGTAATATCCGAAGTACTTCAGACCATAGCGCTCAACCACGCCGACGAAACCTTTGATGGCGATGGCCCCGACGACGAACGAAACCAAATTTCCATACAGCAACGCTTCGATGGCTTGCGCATTCAGATTCGGCCACACCTTGATCAACTTCAGTAACGATGCGCCCGTCAACGTAGGCACGGCTAGAAAAAACGAAAACTCGGTAGCCGTCTTGAGGCTCAAACCCTGGTGCAGGCCTCCCCAAATGCTGGCGGCCGAGCGTGAAACGCCGGGGATAAAAGCCATCGTTTGAAATAGGCCGATCTTTAGTGCTGAAGTATTAGGCAGGTCTTCAATGCTCGAGCCTGAAGATTTTTTTCTCTCCACCCATTTGTCGGTCAGGATCAGAAGCACCCCACCCACCAGCAAGGCGAAGCCGACGATCCAAACGTTGCCGAGGACCACGTCTATATAATCCTTCACTAGCAGCCCGATCACCGCCGCAGGTAGAAAACCGATCAACACCTGGGGATAAATTTTAAAGTTCAGCAGGAATCTGCGCCAATAAAGCCAAAGAACCGCCAGGATCGCGCCGAATTGGACCATAACGGTATAGTCTTTGACGAAGGGATCTTGATTGATCCCCATCACCCAGGAAGTCAGAATTAAATGTCCGGTCGAGGAAACCGGTAGGTATTCGGTCAAACCCTCGACCACGGCAAGCAGAAGACTTTGGAGCAGGAAGCCACTCTCGTGGCTGACTAATGTTTGGCTCATGCCCTAGAGAATCATTCCCGGGGGAAGTCCGAGGCAAGAGTTTTCGTGCATTCCAGTTTGAAAACCTTGTTCCCCTCGACCATCGAGATTGTCATGCGTCCGCTGGAATTGAACGATCCGGTCATATTGATGCCGGTCGTATAGTCTTGGCCCCAAGCTTGGGTCAGCAAGAAATCGCCTGACAGCAAGTCTCCGCTCAAGACGTAGGCGCGCTCACCGATGTCGACGTTCATCGTAACGACCGGACTGTCGCGCCGATCAACATTGAGGGGTTTTTCGACGTAGTCCTTTAAGCCCCCTTTGCTAATTTCGAATTGAGTGGCGACGCAAGCAATAGCCCCGATGGCGGCATGAGCCTGAATGCCAACGGTGAAAAAAAACAGAAGTACTAATTTGTGCATAATCTCTCCTATAACGGGGAGAGTAATTGGAATCCTTGATTTTAACTAAGGATGCAGGGCTTTAGAATTTTTTTCTGCGCGCTTCGATCAAAGTTGCGGCCGCAGCGGATAAAAAAATCAATCCTGCGCCGATGGATTCCTTTGTACTCAGCGACCCTTCGAGCAACAGAATAGCAAAAATCAGCGCGAACGGAGATTCAAGCAAAAATATTAAACTGCTCACCGTCGCCGACAGATGCTTTTGCGCACGCACCTGCAGAAAAAACGCAAGCACGGTCGAACCAAAAGTCAGCGAAAGCAAGCCAGCCCAAACGAGCGGAGGCCAACTTTGAAATTGTATCAGCTTAGCGCCGAGGGGTTCAAAAAACAGAATAGGTGCACAAATCAAAGCCCCCCAACACGCCTGCACCAGATTAAAAACAAAAGGCCGCCCGATCGAAGGACTGACCACCCCCAACCAATAAATTTGAAAGGTCGCGGCAATCGCGCAAACAAAGGTCAGTGCGTCCCCTACATTGAGTCGCTCGACGCCAATGTTCACAATCAAAGCGGTTCCCAGCAGCGCCAAGCCCACGCAAGCCCAAAGTGACCAAGGCAAGCGACTCTTCGCGAGAATACTTTCAAGAATAGGCACAAAAACCACGTAAAGAGTCGTGATAAAGCCACTCTTTGTCGGCGTGGTGTGGGCCAGCCCCCAAGTCTGGAACAGCAAAGTCACACTCAAAAGTAGAGCCGGCAGGAACGCAACCCGCCCGTAGCTGCGCACCAGAGAGCGGTTCGAAGCTTTGAACATAAAATAAACAATCAGCAATCCGGCGAGTGCGAATCTTAAAAACGTAACCTCAAACGGAGAGAATATGGTCAGGGCCCAAATCGTAGCAATAAATCCAAAGCCCCAAAGAGCCGCGGCCGTAAGAAGTTCACCAGAGGCCATGGCCCGCCTGACGTTAAAGGCCACTAGGCGGACCCCTTTAACCAACCCTTACGGCGGAACCAGATGAAAATCCCTAAGGCTATGCTGAACATCATCGCGAGAGCGACGAAGTAACCATATTCGTGATCCAGTTCGGGCATAAACTTAAAATTCATCCCGTAGATGCTGGCGATAAAATTGATTGGCAAAAAGAAACAACTGAAAAGAGTCAGTACGCGCATCACTTCGTTGGTGCGGCGCGACGCCTCGTTGGTTTTTTGCGATTGCAGTGAAATATGCAAGTTCAGCAATGACGAAATGCTTTCTGAGATTTCGTCGCCGTAGAAGTACAAATTGTCGATCATTTCGCGGGCGTTTTGAAAATGTGGCATCAGCACGGCGTCGGCGTTGCCCATAATCTTATTCAAAGGCTCGAGGGTGGACCTAAGAATGCGCTTGTAGACCGAAACTTTACGCTTAAGGTAGTAGCCCTTTTGCATGCGAAATTTGCGTTGCGTGCCGGCTCCGAAAATTTCTTGTTCGAAAATTTCCAGGTTGGCCACGCAATCTAAGACGGGCCGTTCGAAACTGCGTACCACCTCGTTGATGGCATCAGCTAAAATATGTTCCGGAGTGTAAGAGGGGTCCTTGGCGCTGCGCTTCTTCCATTTTTCGACCATGTACTGCAAAAACGGCTGATCGGTGCGGTGAATGGTGATCACAAATTCGTCGCCGTAAAACACGGCCACTTTCCGAGTCAGTTCTTGGACGGTATCGGCCTCGAAAGAACACTCGTGGTCGAAGGCCCTTAAAACAACGAAACCGATTTCATCAATCATTTCGTATTTTGGCAAATGTTCAGGCTGAAGACAGTCCTGGACGGAGGTGGGATGCAGTCCGTACTCGGCCGCCACTTCATTCAAATACTCCGGAGTCGGATTACTGATGTCCAGCCAATGAAATCCACTAAAGTCGACGCGCGTATTTGCCATATTCGGGGATCTTAGGCTAAGCCTTTGCTCGGGGGTAGAAAATGATGAAGCGTATCTGCATTTTGTGGCTAGCTGTGGTCGCGGCCGCTCCGGCCTGGGCCTCGGGCCCGGGCTTAGACTTGCCGAAAAACGAAAAAATCTGGAGCACCCGTGACGCCCGCTGGCTGACCTTGGCCGAATGGCGGCGGTTCGAGATTCAGGGCGGCGATGTTTTGGTTTTGGGCGAACAGCACGCGGTCGGTGACTCTTTGTCCGAGCGGGTTCATCAGTCCAATCAGTTGCGCTTGATGACGGAAGTGGCTTTGGACTGGCGCGTTTCTTTGGGCATGGAGTTTTTCGAGTACCCGAAGCAAGATGTTGTGGATCGATATACTTCGGGGTTGTTGGCTGAGCCTGACTTTCTGCGCGACATCGGCTGGGGCGGGAATGCCTGGCCGCTTTACCGCGAGCAAGTTCGCCTACCTAGTTTATCCGGTGGCCACACTTGGGCTTTGAATATTCCGCGCGCGATCAGTGGCCGGGTCGGTCGCTCGGGGCCTGACTCTTTGTCCGCGGCCGACAAAGCGCTTTTGCCTCCTTTGTGGGAGAAAGGCTCTGATTTTTATTTTGAGCGCTTCGCGGAGGTCATGAGAGGCCACGTCAGTGAACAGCAATTGGTGAATTACTTTTGGGCGCAGTCTTTGTGGGATGACACCATGGCGTGGCAAGCTTCAATGCGCTGGCTTCCGCGTGGACCGTCGGCCAGCGATGAAGTGTTCGTGATCATCGCGGGACAATTTCACGTCGAATACGGGCATGCTTTGCCAGCGCGCTTGATTCGCCACGGGCTGGCTCGCTCCGGGTTTTCGCAGGTCAAAACCATGGTGCAAGTCGAAGTCAGCGAATGGTCCGAAGCGGCTTTGACGAACGCCGTTGCGCCACACGTGAAATACGGAGCGCTGGCGGACTACGTTTGGGTTCATGACTTGCCAGGCAAGTGAACGGGTTCGACGTCTTTGCGGAATCACCCTTTGCGCCAGCCATCCCTCGCCAACCACGAACTAGGCTCGGC